>CAJPKS010000147.1:0-4721 GCA_905371285.1 Haemophilus sp. HMSC068C11
CGGTTGAACAATAAAAAAATCAGGGATTAAATACTTAATCCCTGATTTTTTTATTAATGATTACTCAATACTTGAGCCGGTTGTAACTTCGCGGCTCGACTGGCTGGATAAAGACTGGCGAGTAAACTCAATACCAATGCAGCCACTAAAACCAGCACAACATCGAACCAATGTAATTCACTCGGTAAGAAATCGACAAAATAAATACCATCCGATAACAACTTTTTACCGAGTAATGTCTCGATGCCTTGAATAATCGGCGTGAGATTCAGTGCAAGTACGACACCTAACACGATACCAATCAAACAGCCTTTCATTCCTGCAAGCAAGCCATACCAAATAAAGATTTGTTTAATAAATCCATTATTCGCCCCTAGGGTTCGCATAATCGCAATATCACCTTGCTTGTCTTTTACCGCCATAATTAAGGTAGAAACGATATTAAAACACGCTACCCCTATTACAAGCACCATCGCGATATACATCACGGTACGGATAAGCTGAATATCACGATACATATAGCCAAATTTTGCCACCCAGTTTTGAATATAAAGCAGTTGCGGATAATCATTCAGCATCGAATAATCCATTTCTTGTACTTTAAATGGATCATCCACTTTCAATTCAACACCGGTAATTTGATCTTCACGATATCCCATTAATTCTTGCGCTTGAGGTAATGACAGTAAGGCATAGCTATGGTCTAACTGGCCATCTAAACGTAAAATAGCGGTCACTTGAACACGCTCACGATTAGGCTGAGCCATTTGATCTTCACCATTCGGTTGAGAGATTAATAATGACACCCAATCGCCAGCTTTGACATCTAACTCTTTGGCAATACCAGAGCCCAGCACCAATCCGCCTTCTTCTGCGAATTTTTGCCAGCCATCACCTTCCACAAACTTACCAAGAGAACTCACTTGATCTTCAGCTTGCTTATCGACCCCTTTCACTTGTACAACTTTAAGTTTATTGCCATTTTCGACTAAGGCAGTAAAACTCACAAAAGGTGAAAGTGCGGTAATTTTTTTGTTTGTTTTTAGACGTTCCGCAAGGTTCTGCCAATGGTTTAATGTGGCTTCATTGGCATGTGGATTAACGGTGATTTCTGCATGTGGCACCACCGCCAAAATACGTGAATTCAACTCACGCTCAAAACCATTCATCGCACTTAATCCCACAATCAACACTGCCACACCAAGGGCGATACCAATTGCAGAGAATTTTGAAATTAACGCCACCAATGGATTCTTTTGCTTACCTCGTTGATAACGCCAACTAATGAAAAAAGGCGTATTCATTATGCACCTTCCTTCAAAATGCCATCTTGCATAGTTAAACAACGAGACAGTTTTTGTGCTAATGACATATCATGTGTAACCAATAAAAACGCAATGTTTTGTTCCGCATTCAAGGTTTGAATCAACTCAAAAATACTTTCTGTGGTTTTATGATCTAAGTTACCCGTTGGTTCATCAGCCAATACAAGAGCGGGATTATTCACCAATGCACGAGCAATCGCAACACGTTGACGTTCACCGCCAGAAAGTGCAGATGGACGATGAGTAATGCGATGACTTAAGCCTACTGCGCCTAATATTTTTTCAGCACGATCTTTTGCTTCTGTTTTATTCTGGCGACCAATTAACATCGGCATCATGACATTTTCCAATGCTGTAAAATCCGCCATTAAATGGTGAAATTGATACACGAAACCGAGATTTTGGTTACGTAATTTAGCCAATTCACTTTCAGAAGCTTTCTGTAAGGATTGTCCTTTAATAAACACTTCCCCACTACTTGGCTGATCTAGGCCGCCTAAGGTGTGTAATAAAGTACTTTTTCCCGAACCTGAACTCCCCACAATCGCCACTAATTCTTGTGGTTTCATGGCAAAGCTTACGCCTTTTAATACTTGGGTTTGGTTCTCGCCTTCTTGGTAAAATTTATTAATATTTTGGCATTCTAATAAGTAGTTATTCATATTTTACTCATAACGTAATGCTTCCGCTGGCTCAGTTTTCGCCGCACGATAAGCTGGATAAATGGTTGATAATAAAGATAATAATAAAGAAAAAGCAATCACAATAATGACTTGCACAGGCTCAATGGATGTTGGCAAGAAAACACCGTTCGGATTGACCGCACTTAAAATTGCCCCAAGATTTAAGGTAATTAATACGCCCAGTACAGCACCAATCAATGTACCCACTAGCCCCACCAATAAACCTTGATAAATAAAGATCGAACGCACTTGTGATTTAGTCACACCTTGCGTTTGCAAAATGGCGATTTCCCCTTGTTTATCCACCACCATTAAACTTAATGAGGTCACGATATTCGAAATCGCCACAACAATAATTAAGCTAATCAACAAGCCCATCATATTTTTTTCCATACGAACCGCTTGGAAGAATTCCCCTTTTTGGACACGCCAATCGCTGATATGGCTCTCTTTAAAATAGGTTGGCAATTCTGTGATTTGGAAAGGATCATCCAGGAATAAACGATAGCCTTGAGCCTCACCTGGTTGAATGCGCATTAGGCGACCAATATCCGCTAAATTAGCAAAAACTTCATAGCCTGACGCTTCACCATAACCATAGTAAAGCTCGCTCACCGTAAATAAACGCTGCATCGGCACGCGACCAAATGGGGTGTATTGGCTGTTTTCCGTAATCATTAAGCGAACTTTATCGCCTACCACTAAGCCTAATTTTTGCGCCAACGTATCACCAATAATCAACTTAAACTCACCTTGCGGTAAAAGTTGGTTAAACTGACTAGGATCGAAACCTTCCAGTAAAGGGTCATCTGAAAAAGACTGAATACCAATCACTTGTCCCGCGCTCACACCTTTTGCCGTTTGAAACACAACATTCGTGGTATTAATCGGTACAGCTTTTTGCACAAAGTGCGGTATATTTTCAAGCGGTTTTTCTGCCGAAATAGGCGCCTCTTGGCTAATAATCGCGTGTGGAATGCTCGAAAGCACCTGTTGTTTTTGATAGCCTTCTAGTCCATTCATGACAGAAAGCACAATAATCAATGCCATCACACCCAGTACGATGCCAAAGCTTGCCAAATTAGCAACAAGTCGCCCAAAACGATCAGCGCTTTTTGCCCGCCAATATCGCAGGGCGACGTATAAAGAAATAGGTAAATTCATTATTTTTGATTTAATTGTTGAACGAAATCTTCGATATTTTGCGTCACTTTTTTCGTTAGCGTGGTTACCGCACTATCACTCGCCCAAGCAATATGAGGTGTGATAATTAAATTCGGCATCGTTTTCGCTAATTCAATCAGTGGATTGTTTTTCTCTGGTGGCTCTTTCACTAACACATCTAATGCGGCACCACCTAATTGTCCTGACTTCAATGCGTCACAAACTGCTTGCTCATCAATCAATGGACCACGACCAGTATTGATTAAATACGCCCCCTTCTTACAAAGTGACAAGGTTTCTTGATTGATTAAATTTTTGGTTGTTTCAGTCAATGCACAATGCAATGTGAGAATATCGGCTTGTTTTAGCACCTCTTCAAAAGATGTGTAACCTTCACGACACGTTGTGGCATTTCGATGTTCAGCATAAAGCACTTTCATGCCTAAAAGCTCAGCTAAACGCCCCACTTCCGTACCTAAACAGCCTTTTCCAAACACGCCTAATGTTGAACCTTTCACATCTGTAATGGGATAATCAAAATAGCAGAACTGTTTGCTCTCTGTCCATTTTCCCGTGAGTTGATCGCGTTGCCATCCAGCTAGACTATGTTTTAACGCAAAAATCATGCCTAATACATGTTCAGGTACTGTTGTTGCTGAATAACCCGTCACATTTTTAACCGCTACACCAAATTCTTTTGCGGCGTCTAAATCTACGTTATTGGTGCCTGTTGCGGTGATAGCAATGAGTTTTAATTTAGGTAGTTGTTGTAATACCTCACGACTTAAAATCACTTTGCTGGTAATAATAATATCCGCGTCTTTTGCTCGCTCAATAGTTTGCTCTGCAGAAGTATATTCATACTCTACCCAGTTATGTGGAAAGCTTGGACGAGGAATAGGAATATGTTTTGGAATTGCGGTGCTGTCTAAAAATACGATATTCATTGTTATCTCCTTTTACAGAACAAAAGTGCGGTCAAAAACAACGCTGTTTTCAACCGCACTTCTCCATTAGATGGACGTATCTAATTCAGGGAAAGACTTCACTAAATCATCAATGGCTTTCATCTGTGAGACAAAACCTTCTAATGCCGAAAGTGGCAATGCAGAAGGGCCATCACATTTTGCCTGATTTGGATTTGGGTGAGCCTCTAAGAATAAACCTGCAATCCCAATTGCTAAACCAGAACGGGCTAATTCAGTCACTTGTTCACGACGACCGCCTGAAGCTGCACCAAACGGATCGCGGCATTGTAATGAATGGGTCACGTCAAAAATAATTGGGCTACCTTTAGACACTTTTTTCATTACGCCGAAGCCTAACATGTCCACCACTAAATTATCGTAACCGAAGTTTGAACCACGATCACAAAGGATAATTTTATCGTTACCACATTCTTCAAACTTATCTACAATGTTCCCCATTTGACCTGGGCTTAAGAATTGTGGTTTTTTCACGTTAATTACCGCACCGGTTTTTGCCATGGCTTCGCCTAAATCAGTTTGACGAGCTAAGAATGCCGGTAACTGAATCACATCCACCACAT
>CAJPKS010000148.1:0-4718 GCA_905371285.1 Haemophilus sp. HMSC068C11
CATAATAAGTACTTTTAAGGTAAATCTTGTTTTAAATCAAAAAATAAAGGGACTTAATAATAAAAGCAAATCTGAGAAAGATTAAAAAAGGAAAGTGCGGTCAGAAATTTAAGAGATTTAGATATATTTTTTTATTTGAAGATAAAGAATGTAGAAAAGAAATTTAAAGAAAAAAATTAGGCGACCTAAAAGATCGCCCAACTTAAAAATTACTGATTGTTTTGAACGTAGTCAATCGCAGATTGAACAGTTGTGATTTTTTCAGCTTCTTCATCAGGAATTTCGATATCGAATTCTTCTTCTAAAGCCATTACTAATTCAACTGTATCTAAAGAGTCCGCACCTAAATCTTCAACGAAAGAAGCTTCTGGTTTTACGTCTTCTTCTTTAACACCTAATTGTTCAACGATGATTTTTTTCACGCGTTCTTCAATACTCATTTGTTTTTCCTATTGTTGTTTTAACTCATTTAAGAGCGGTTAGTGTATGCATTTTTGATAAAGTTGCAACTATTTCTTAGGTGGTCGCACCACAAAAAAACAGGCAATGTAAAAACACATACAGAGAAAAAGTTACATTGCGATTGGGATTTTATCATTAACTAAACTGCTTTGCTATATGTTATAGACAAAATCACTCATATATCCCCATGAAAGGGTTAGCTCATATATAAGCCACCATTCACATGTAATGTGGTACCGGTAATATAAGCCGCATCGTCAGAAGCTAAAAACGCTACCGCTTTTGCGATATCTTTTGGCTCACCTAAACGACCAGCTGGGACATTACCAAGAATACCCGCTTTTTGTTCTTCAGTAAGCACTTCTGTCATATCTGTTGCGATAAAGCCTGGCGCCACAACGTTTACAGTAATACCACGTGATGCCACTTCTTTTGCTAAGCCTTTAGAAAAACCAATTAAGCCGGCTTTTGCGGCACAGTAGTTAGATTGACCAGGGTTACCCATTGAGCCCACCACTGAACCGATAGTAATGATACGACCGAAACGTTTTTTCATCATGGAGCGCAACATTGCTTTAGAAAGATGGAATACAGAGGTTAAGTTGGTTTGCATAATATCGAACCATTCTTCATCTTTCATACGCATTAATAAGTTATCACGAGTGATACCTGCGTTATTCACGAGGATATCAATATCACCGAATTGTTCTTTAATTTGTTCTAATACGGCATCAATACTTTCTTTGTCTGCCACATTTAATACTAAACCTTTACCTTTGTCACCAAGGTAAGCTGAAATTGTATCAGCACCTTTTTCAGAGGTTGCGGTACCAATTACAAATGCACCTTTTGATGCTAATTCTTCTGCAATTGCGCGGCCAATACCACGTGTTGCACCTGTCACTAATGCGATTTTATTTTGCATTTTTAATCCCCTTTTATGCTAATAATGCTTCAACAGCATCTAATGATGCTGCATCATTTACTGATGTTGCTTGTAATTCTGCCACGATACGTTTTGTTAAACCGTTTAATACTTTACCTGGGCCGATTTCAACTAAAACTTCTACGCCATCTTGCGCCATTTTCTCAACGGTTTCAGTCCAACGAACTGGGCTATATAACTGACGAATAAGTGCGGTACGAATTTCTGCACTTTCTGTTTCCGCTTTGACATCCACGTTGTTTAATACTGGTGTTGCTGGCGCATTAAGCGTAATGCCTTCAAGTGTTACGGCCAATTGTTCTGCTGCTGGTTTCATTAATGCACAATGTGAAGGCACGCTTACCGCTAATGGTAAAGCACGTTTTGCACCCGCTTCTTTACATAATGCTGCTGCACGTTCTACCGCTTCTTTCGCTCCAGCAATGACTACTTGACCTGGTGAGTTAAAGTTTACCGCAGATACCACTTCGCCTTGCTCGGCTTGTTTACATGCATTGATAATCGCTTCATTATCTAAGCCAATAATCGCATACATTGCACCAGTACCTTCTGGTACTGCTTGTTGCATTAATTTACCGCGTAATTCCACTAATTTAATCGCATCTTTAAAATCAATGACACCTGCACAAACTAATGCTGAATATTCACCTAAACTGTGACCAGCCATCACACTTGGTTGCAATTGTGGGTATTTTTCTTGCCATACACGGAAGATCGCAACGGATGCCGCTAATAATGCCGGCTGAGTTTGCCAAGTTTTATTTAATTCTTCTGCTGGCCCTTGTTGAACCAAGTTCCATAAATCATAGCCAAGCGCTTCAGATGCTTGTTTAAAAGTTTCGGTGACTACCGGATATTCGTTAGCAAGATCAGCTAACATGCCAACAGCTTGAGAACCTTGTCCTGGAAAAACCATTGCGAATTTTTTCATGTTTTCTTCCTATTTCTTCATCGTTTAAATGTTGAAAGTGCGGTCAAATTTAACCGCACTTTTAAAATTCTGTCGGGATTCTAACAAATTAATTAGAATCGCACCAATGCTGAACCCCAAGTCCAACCACCGCCAAAAGCTTCGAGTAAAAGCAATTGACCGCGTTGAATTCGACCATCTCGCACTGCTTCATCTAAAGCGGTTGGTACAGTCGCCGCACTGGTATTCGCTGTACGATCAAGCGTTACCACGACTTGCGACATATCCATCTCTAATTTTTTCGCTGTCGCGGTGATAATACGTAAATTCGCTTGATGTGGCACAAGCCAGTCGATATCTGTTTTTTGGAGATTATTAGCAGAAAGGGTTTCTTCCACCACATTAGAAAGCTCACGTACCGCTAATTTAAAGGTTTCGTTACCTTGCATTTCAATATAACCAGATTTCTCCACACCACGTTCAGCTTGTGGAAGTAGTAATGCCGCATTGTTATCTGGCGATGCATGTAAATGCGTTGAAATAATGCCTTCTTGCTCTGATGCCTCTAAGATCACCGCACCTGCACCATCACCAAATAACACGACAGTGCTACGATCGGTTTCATCTAATTTACGCGAGTTAAGATCTGCACCAATCACAAGGGCTTTTTTCACGCTGCCTGAACGAATAAATTTATCCGCTACGCCTAAAGCATAAACAAAACCGGTACAAGCCGCCGCTAAGTCAAAAGAAATTGCGTCTTCGATGCCTAATAAACCTTGAACTTGGCAAGCTGAACTTGGATAAGCATGAGAACCACTGGTTGTCGCAACGATGATCAACTCAATTTCTTGAGGATCAAGGTTGGCCATTTCAAGTGCATTTTTGGCTGCTTCATATCCCATTGTTGCAACAGTTTCATCTGCTGCTGCAATACGACGTTCACGAATGCCTGAACGAGTCACGATCCATTCATCTGAAGTATCAACCATTTTTTCCAAATCCGCATTGGTACGAATATGGCTCGGCAAATAGCTACCGGTGGATAAAATTCTACTATTCATCATATCAAAACTTATTAATTAATAACGTTGTAAACCCGCCAAGATTTTTTGTGGAATTTGCAAACGCGCTTGCAAAGCTGCATCCGCAATTGCACGAGCAAATGCATCCACATTTGCACTGCCATGGCTTTTCACCACAACAGCCGTTAATCCGAGTAAAGACGCCCCATTATATTCATCAGGGTTAATGCGTTTCAAGCGATGATAAGCATCTTTAAAGAAAAAACGCAGAATAAATTTGGCAAGCGATTTAAAAATAGGCTGTTTTTCTTTTCCTTTCAGAAGAGATAACAGATTTTTAGCCGCCCCTTCAAGGGTTTTTAATGCAATATTTCCCGAAAACCCATCACTCACGATCACATCAGCCTCGCCATTTAATAAAAAGTTACCTTCAATAAAGCCGGTATAATTAAGTGCGGTCGATTTTTCTAATAAATTCGCAGCTTCACGAATGGATTGATGCCCTTTAATTTCTTCCACACCAATATTGAGTAAGGCAATACGTGGATAAACTAAGTTCAATCGGTTTTCGGCAAAGATCGAGCCCATGATGGCAAATTCATAAAGATTTTGAGCAGAACATTCTACGTTTGCGCCTAAATCTAACATCACGGTTTTATCACCCGTCATCGACGGTAATAAGGATACCAACGCCGGGCGTTGAATCCCCTCTAAAGGCTGTAAGAGAACCTTTGACAATCCCATTAATGCACCCGTATTTCCTGCGCTGATACAACCTTGCGCCTCACCTTTCTGAACCATTTCAATAGCTAAACGCATCGACGTACCTTTGCTATGACGCAATGCATGAGAAATACCTTGATTGTTATCAATAGTCTTTGTGCAATGATGAATTTGAATACGTTCTAAAAGGGAAGAAGGTGCATTTTCCAGTAAAGGGGAAATTTGTTGGCTATCGCCAAACAGCACTAAAGAGAGCATTGGATCTGCTTCCAACGCTGAAAGAGATGCGGGGATAGTAATACGGGGACCAATGTCCCCGCCCATCACATCTAACGCTAAGGTTAGACGGTTCAAGTGAATACCTTATAAGTGAAATTACTTATTGATCACTTTGCGACCACGGTAGTAACCGTCAGCAGTTACGTGGTGGCGTAAGTGAGTTTCACCGCTTGCTTTATCCACTGATACTGCAGCAGTAGTTAATGCATCGTGTGAACGACGCATATCACGACGTGAACGAGATTTTTTGTTTTGTTGAACAGCCATTGGCTATACTCCTAAATTTAATTTACTTTTGCTTTAAATTAGCTAATACAGCGAACGGGTTCGGTTTTTTTGCCAATTCTTCAGGCAATTCGCCAAAAACCTGTTC
>CAJPKS010000149.1:0-4705 GCA_905371285.1 Haemophilus sp. HMSC068C11
AAAGTTTTTGATTGCTTAAAAATAGTTCAAAAACAAAAGGTGCGATTAAAATAACCGCACCTTTTATTTAAAATTTAATCAATTCTATAATTCAATGTTATCTAACAAGCTACCTTTCGCTGCTTTCAAGTATTGGAGCATTGACCACACTGTTAAAATCGCCGCCAAGTAGAGTAGTATGATTGCCAATGTTTCCATATAAACGTTATATCGCCAGAGTAATCCACCTAAAGCTAGCATTTGAGAGGTGGTTTTTACTTTTCCCAGCCATGAAACAGCCACTTTATTACGTTCACCCAACTCAGCCATCCATTCACGTAAAGCAGAGATAATGATTTCGCGCGAAATCATAATAATCGCAGGGATGGTAATCCAGAAAGAATGTTGATATTCCACAATTAATACAAGCGCAGTAATAACCATTACTTTATCAGCTACAGGATCAAGGAAAGCACCAAAACGGGTTGTTTGTTTTAATTTTCGAGCAAGATAGCCATCAAACCAGTCGGTGACGCCCGCGATAAAGAAAATAAGAGTGGTAATAAAAGGCGCAGAAGGGATAGGCAAATAAAACGCCAAGACGAAGAATGGGATTAAAATCACTCGGAGAATCGTCAGAAAAATAGGAATATTATATTTCATAAAAAAATAACCGCACTTTGGTTAAAGATACGCTCATTCTAAAGGATCTACAAAAATAAAAAAAGCCACTTAACGTGGCTTTTTCTTAAAAATTAAAGTTTGTCAGCGTTTTGTTTCAAGTATTTAGCAACGCCTTCTGGGTTGTCTTTCATACCTTCTTTGCCTTTTTCCCATTGAGCAGGGCAAACTTCACCGTGTTCTTCGTGGAATTGTAACGCATCTACCATACGTAACATTTCATCGATGTTACGACCTAATGGTAAGTCATTAACTACTTGGTGGCGAACAACGCCGTTTTTGTCAATTAAGAAAGAACCACGTAGTGCAACACCTTCTTCAGGGTGTTCGATACCATATGCTTTAGCGATCTCGTGTTTAACGTCAGCAGCTAATGCATATTTAACTGCACCGATACCACCATTTTCAGTTGGGGTATTACGCCATGCGTTGTGAGTGAATTCTGAGTCGATAGATACACCAACAACTTCAACACCACGTTTTTTGAACTCTTCGTAACGGTGGTCGAATGCGATTAACTCAGATGGGCAAACGAAAGTAAAGTCTAATGGATAGAAGAATAATACTGCCGCTTTACCATTGATGTGTTTTTTGAAATTGAAGTTATTAACGATTTCTCCGTTGCCTAAAACTGCAGCGCAAGTAAAATCTGGAGCTTGACGAGTTACTAATACCATAGTCATAATTCCTATATGAAAGATAATAAAAATTTTGCGGATGCAAAAGTCGCCGATTATTTTAAGAAAATTAACCGCACTTTAACAGCTGTTTTTATCTATTGAATTAATTAATATTGTCTAAGTTACAGGTGAAATATATGTCAGAACATCATACTTTATCGACCACACTGGTTCATGCCGGGCGTAAAAAACGTTTTACCCAAGGGGCGGTAAACCCGGTGGTCCAACGTGCCTCTTCTTTAGTATTTGAGACTATTGCAGATAAAAAACATTGCACAAAAAATCGTTACAAGGGAGAGCTTTTCTATGGGCGTCGTGGCACGTTAACACACTTCGCACTTCAAGATTTAATGTGTGAAATGGAAGGCGGGGCAGGTTGTTATCTTTATCCTTGTGGGGCTGCAGCGGTCACAAATGCTATTTTGTCCTTTGTGGAAACGGGTGATCATGTCTTAATGACAGGGGCTGCCTATGAGCCGACACAAGATTTTTGCAATGTGATTTTGAAAAAAATGCATATTGATACGACCTATTATGATCCCATGATAGGTGATGATGTTGCTAAACTCGTGCAACCAAATACGAAAGTCTTATTTTTAGAGTCGCCAAGCTCTTTAACGATGGAAGTACCTGATATTCCCGCGATTGTTAAAGCCGTTCGAGCCGTGAGTCCTGAAATCGTCATTATGATCGATAATACATGGGCAGGAGGCGTACTATTCAAAGCGTTAGAGCACGGTATTGATATCTCTATTCAAGCAGGGACCAAATATTTAGTGGGGCATTCTGATATTATGATTGGTACTGCTGTGGCTAATGCACGTACTTGGGATAAATTACGTGAGCATTCTTATTTAATGGGACAAATGGTTGATGCAGATTCCGCTTATACGACAGCTCGTGGCATTCGCACCTTAGGTGTACGATTAAAACAACATCATGAAAGTAGTTTAAAAATCGCCAAATGGTTGAGTGAACAACCACAAGTTAAAGCAGTGTATCATCCTGCGTTACCAAGCTGTCCAGGTCATGAAAACTTTAAGCGTGACTTTACCGGCGCAAGCGGTTTATTCTCTTTTGAATTACATAAACGTTTAAACGATGAAGAGCTTGCCGCCTTTATGGATCATTTTGAGCTTTTCACGATGGCTTATTCTTGGGGCGGGTTTGAATCGCTCATTTTATGTAATCAACCAGAAGAAATTGCGAAAATTCGTCCGGGTATTGAACGTAAATTAACGGGCTCATTAATTCGTCTGCATATTGGATTTGAAGACACGGATGAATTAATTGCCGATCTTCAAGCGGGCTTTGAGCGAATCAAATAAAAAAGAGGGCTGTTTATGTAAACAGCCCTTATTTACTCAATCTTTGAGTTGATTTATCATAGTCAGCATTTTTAGCAACTAGAGAAGAACAATGAAACATATTCATATTTTAGGCATCTGCGGGACCTTTATGGGCGGCGTTGCGATGATTGCCAAACAAATGGGCTATAAAGTCACAGGCTCCGATACTAATGTTTACCCGCCAATGAGCACTTTTTTACAAGAGCAGGGTATTGAAATTATTCCTAATTATGATGTGGCTCAACTTCAGCCTGCACCCGATATGGTGATTGTCGGAAATGCCATGAAGCGTGGTAATCCTTGCGTGGAATATGTTTTGGATAATGCCTTGCCTTATACATCCGGCCCACAATGGTTACACGACCATTTATTGCGTAATCGTTGGGTGTTAGCGGTTTCGGGTACACATGGTAAAACCACAACAACGGGTATGTTGGCCTGGATTTTAGAACAAAATGGGTTAAAACCAGGTTTCCTAATCGGGGGAATTGCGGGCAACTTTGGTACTTCTGCTTGTTTAGGAGAAAGTGAGTTCTTCGTGATTGAAGCGGATGAGTATGATACGGCGTTCTTTGACAAGCGTTCTAAATTTGTACATTACAATCCGAAAACCTTGATCATTAACAATATCAGCTTCGATCATGCGGACATTTTCGATGATCTTCACGCGATCCAGCGTCAATTCCATCATATGATCCGCACCATTCCTTCTACAGGACGCGTTCTTTCTTTTGCAGATGAACAGAGCGTGAAAGAAACCCTCAATATGGGATGTTGGTCAGAACAGCAATTTATCGGTAAAGATAAGGAATGGTTTGCGGAACGTATTACCAATGATTGCTCTCAATTTGTCGTATTCCATCATGGTAAAAAAGTGGCAGAAGTGAAATGGAATATTGTTGGGCAGCACAATATGCACAATGCTTTAATGGCGATTGCGGCGGCTTACCATGCGGGTGTTAAAATTGAAGATGCATGTCAGGCATTAGGCAGCTTTATCAATGCAAAACGTCGTTTAGAAGTGAAAGGGGAAGTAAACGGTATTACGGTTTATGATGACTTCGCTCACCATCCGGAAGCCATTCTGGCGACACTTACTGCGTTGCGTGACAAAGTAGGTGGTGGTGTCCGTATTCTTGCGGTATTAGAACCACGTTCAAACACCATGAAAATGGGCGTGCATAAAGATGAAATTGCACCAGCGCTTGGACGTGCTGATGCGGTATTTATGCTACAACCAGATAATATTCCATGGGATGTGGCTGAAATTGCAGGACAATGTGTGCAACCGGCACATTACACAGGAAATGTTGATAAATTAGTCGATATGATTGTGGCGGAAGCAAAACCAACAGATCACATTCTTGTGATGTCAAATGGTAGCTTTGGCGGCATTCATCAAAAGATTTTAGATCGATTAAAATAATCTCAATGTAAAGTGCGGCCAAAAATGAGCGTGTTTTTGACCGCACTTTTTATTATAAAAATAAGGAAATCACATGGCTGATCCACATATTCAATCTCCAATGGATGTTTGGGATAAACTCACCGTCATTATTTATCGCACAGGCTTTGTCATTGCGGCATTTAGCATCTTGGCTTTAACTTGGTATCCTCAACAGGCTCAAATTGCCGTGTTGATTGCGGCAACTTGTTGTGCATCATCCCTTCATATTTATTTAAAACATTTCCGCTTAACATTCCAATTTGCCACCTGGCTTGCACTCTTATGTGCGCTTTTAGGTTGGCATGAATTAGCGTTAGGTGGTGCATTGGTCACACTGGGCGGTTTATGTTTTAAAGAATACTTCTGTTTTAGAGTACCGCTATTAAATTTACAACCTGCATTTGTAGCTGCACTTTGGTTTGCTTGGGTATTTGAAGGGGGTTGGATTACTCGAATTTTATCGTTGATTGTCGGTGGACTATTATTGATTCTTGCGGTTCAAAAATGGCGAATGCCATTACACTTTGATATTGGCGATAAGACAAAATACCAAATCTAATAAGATTGAT
>CAJPKS010000150.1:0-4667 GCA_905371285.1 Haemophilus sp. HMSC068C11
CCTTCAATGATAAATACCGGATAAATTAAATCATTCGCGGTTAAAGTATTTTCTGCCACTAAACGACGACTAAAATCATGTTTACGTAAACGACGAAGACGACGGGTTGGAAAACCGCCTAAAATTTGTTGAGTCATAATAGTATTTCCTGTTTTTATGATGTTAAAAGGGCGTATCACCTACGCCCATTTTCTTAATCTTTGTGATTCAAATCAGCCTGATTTTCTACCGCACTTTCTTCATCAGTTGTCTCTTCTTCATCCTCTTTCGGTTGATAGAAACGTGCAACTAACAAGCCTAATTCAAAGAGAAGGCACATAGGTACAGCGAGTAAAGTTTGAGAGAACACATCTGGTGGCGTTAAGATCATGCCAACAAAGAACGCGCCCACAATAATATAAGGGCGTTTTGCCGCCAATGCTTTCGTGGTTGTGACACCTGTCCAGCAAAGCAAAATAATGGCAACGGGTACTTCAAAGCACACACCAAAAGCCAAGAATAATGCGAGCGCAAAATCAAGGTAACTGCTGATATCTGTTGCGATAGCCACCCCTTCTGGTGCAGTTTGCGTAAAGAAACTAAACACGAAAGGGAAAACAACATAATAAGCAAACGCTACACCGCAATAGAATAAAACTGTACTGGAAAATAATAATGGATAAATTAAACGTTTTTCATGTTGATACAGTGCCGGTGCGACAAATGCCCAAATTTGATAAAGCAAATAAGGTACCGAAATAAATACCGATACAATCGCGGTTAATTTAATTGGCGTAAAGAAAGGCGTTTGGATATTGGTTGCAATCATCGTTGCACCCTTTGGCATCACCGCGGTTAAAGGTGCGGCGACAAAATGATAAATATCATTAGAAAAATAAACCAACGCCACAAAAACCACTAGAATACAAATTACACAACGTAATAAGCGGTTTCTGAGTTCAACAAGATGGGTAATTAACGGTTGGGAATCGTCCGTCGTATTGCTCATAATTATTCTCTAGGACTTAGCTTCAGATTTAGGTGCTGGTTGCAGTTCCACATCATCCGGCGAATAGTAATCAGATAAACGCTCGGTTAATTCAGCTTGTTCATGGGCTTCAAGTGCGGTCAAATCTACTTCTGTTTTTTCAGGTTCTGAAACTTCAGCAAGTTCATTCTCTACATGCTCTATCGATGCTGTTTCAGCCGGTTTTTCTGTAGTTTCTTGTGAATTCACCACGAGTTTTTCAGCAGAATCAGCCGAATTTTCAGCCGCACTTTTAATTTCTTTAATTTGCTCTTCCACCGTTGTTCCTGCTGCAGCCGCTTTTTCTTCTAACTCTGCACGCATTTTTTGAGCTTGCTCTTTCAGCTCTTCAACGGTTTTACTTAAATCTGGGGAAAGCTGTTTTAGATTCAGTTGTTCCGCTTTCTTAATGCTATCTTGCAATTCTTGCAATTTAAGCTCTTGTTTTAATTCATTTTGAACATTAGCTGCCAACCCACGGATCGTTTTCACCCAGCCCATTACCGTGCGAATAGCCACCGGTAAACGCTTAGGGCCTAGTACTACTAAGCCCACAAGCATCAATAAAACAAGTTCAGAAAAACCAATATCAAACACGGTTATGCCTGTTCTTTATCTTTTACAGTTTCAGTTTTTTCAGCGGTGGTTGTACCGTCTTTAATTTGAGTAAATTCCGCATCTTTTTTCGGCTCGTCATCAGACATCGCTTTTTTAAAGCCTTTTACTGCTGCGCCAAGATCAGATCCCGCATTGCGTAATTTTTTTGTACCGAATACTAATAAAATCACGACTAATAAAATAATCATTTGTGCTGGGGATAAACCAAACATAGAAAAACTCCGTTAGAATTAAATTGAAAATTTGGGCTTGAATATACTCTTTTTATGCATTTGTCTCAAGAGGTAATTTTAAAAGTGCGGTCAAAAAATAATGTTATTTTCAACCGCACTTTATTCTTATTATTCAGCCAGTTCTGTTTGCTCATGAGACAGGAATTATGAAATAACAAAATCCAGCTCTCTCATGTATCGCTCATAACATTGCAAGATGTCCACGATCAAATCCTCTTCCTTCGTGATATTCAAAGGATAACCTTCCAATTGAATATTGGTTGAAACCATTAATGCATGATGAACTTGTGCCGTTTCAGATGAGGGCTTCTCAAACAAGGTAATTTGGTAAAAAAAATCTTCTGCTAATCCATTTTCAATAGAAAGGACCAGTTGATTATTATCGACGTCAAAACGTTGCTGTAATGTCACATTTAGACCATAGGTACCAATGAGTAACTGCCGTAACTCTCTCATTGCTAAAAGTGCCGTTGTTTTTAAATGGGAAATGGCGTCATCTCGCTTAGGTTCAATCACTAGCTGTCTTAAACGACTACGCCAGTTTGCACCTGTCCACAAATCTGAAACCTCTGTGGAATAATATTGTCGTTCAAATCGTAAACCTTTTAACAAACTCCATGCCATCACTGACATCAACAGAGCAAAAGGTAAAGAGAAAAACAACATCGTTGATTGTAGTATTTCAATACCGCCAAAAAGATAAAGAACAAACGTAACAGCTGACAATAAACCACCCCAAAACATAGATTGCCAACGAGGTGAAACCTGGCTTTTGTCTTCAATTGCGATATTATTAAGCGTATAAATACCAAAGTTAATGGTGACGATAAAAAAGAGTGTGATAATAAATAAAGCTAACGTTTTAGTTAAACCGGAATAGGGTAAATAACTCAAAAAATCAAAAAGAAGTGATCCCACATCATTTACAGCTCGACCTAATGCTCCCTTAGCAAGATGTTCATTGACCCAAATGGCCCCATTACCAAATACAGTGAACCATAAAACGAAGAATAAACTTGGCACCATCAATACGCCGAAAATAAACTCCCGTAAAGTTCGTCCACGAGAAATCCGTGCGATAAAAATTCCAAACCCAGGCGCCCATGAAAACCACCATGCCCAGTAAAAAACCGTCCAATCCATAAACCAGTCTAAATGTTCTACATCATAGGCATAAGCCTTGAAACCGACTCTAATTAAACCGCTTAAGTAGGTACCAATATTTTCTGTAAACGCAGAAATTAAATATATCGTCGGACCGAATAGCAAAACCAGTAGCATAAAGAGAAATGTGACGCCTAGATTAAGCTCACTAAGAATGCGGAATCCCTTAGCTATGCCCTGCAGTGAAATTAAAATAGCAATGATAAAAACACTCACCAAAATAAGGGGAACCAAATACGGTGAGTTATCCAATAAATGCATGGAATGGAACGCTGCCGCCAACCGAATTGCACTGTAACCTAAGGTTGCGACCACGCCAAATAAGGTAGTGCAAATTCCGAGAATATCAATGATATCCCCGACTCTTCCATTAATCTTTTCTTTCAGTAAGGGATAAAAACAAGAACGTAAAGAAAACGGTAATTTATAGCGAAATCCGAAGTAAGCAATCGTAAGTGCGATCAATCCATAAATAGCCCAAGCACTGATGCTCCAATGAAAAATACTAAAAAATAATGCCGTTCTAACTTTCTCATATTCACCTATTGGTGAAAGAAAATGTGAAAGCGGTTCAGCAACACCGAGAAAAACAATGCCAATACCAATTCCAGAGGTGAAGAGTAACGCAATCCAAGAGCCTAATTTAAACTCTGGTTCTTCCTCATCACTCCCGAGTTTAATATCGCCGTATCGTCCTAACGCCAAGAAAAGTAAAAAGAACAGAAAAAATGCACTCAGTAAAATATAAAACCAGCTAAATTGAGAGAAAATAAATGCTTTCGCCGCAGCAAGATAAGATATCGTTTGCTGCGTATCAAATAAAAGGGCTGCAATAATCGCTAAACTAAAACCTAAACTGCCCCAAATAACATTTGCTTTGAAAGTATTTTGTATCTTCATATTTGTTTTAAGATAAAAAGTGCGGTTAAAAATTTAGAGGATTTTCAACCGCACTTTAGTCTTATTATTCAGCCAGTTCTGTTTGCTCGTGTGCCATCAATTCTTGGCCAACGTCATCTAGCAAACTTAAATAGCGTTCATAATGTTTCAACATATCAGCAATCAATTCGTCTTGGTCCATATATTGCACATCATAACCTACTCGTCCATCAAAGAAATAAGTGTATGGTTCATAGGTCATACTATGTTGGATATGTGGCAAGTTATCATCATTAATTAATTGCTCTGACACTTCACGACCGATAGATTTCACCCCGTACATAAAGTCTCTCATCAAATCTTTCTGAATGACTAACTCGACTGCAGGCTCATCTTGATCAAATAACGTGTTAATTTGCACACTCAATTCATATTTACCAATCAATTCTTGGCGTAGCTCACGCATTGCCGGCAATACCGTATGTTTAAGGAAACGTAAAATATCTTTTTCTTGCGTTTGGTTCATCATTTGTTCCAAACGTTCTTTCCATTTATCCCCCGTCCAGAAAATACTGGTTGGATTAACTTTGGTATCAAAATATTTTTTATCCGCACTCAAGCCTTTCCATAAACTAAAGCACATCAGCAACATCAACATCGCAAAAGGTAATGCTACCAACAAAGTCATTGCCTGCAGGTTTGCCAAACCACCCGATTGCATTAAAACAATCGCGACGACTGACATTAATACACCCCACATTACGGCC
>CAJPKS010000151.1:0-4664 GCA_905371285.1 Haemophilus sp. HMSC068C11
CCCATATAAACACGGCAAGGCATATCTAACATTGCACAAGCAAGAGCCGTCGCTACACCATGTTGGCCTGCACCGGTTTCAGCGATAATACGTGTTTTACCCATGCGTTTTGCTAATAAAATTTGACCTAACACTTGGTTGGTTTTATGGGCACCACCATGAAGTAAATCTTCACGTTTTAAATAAATTTTTGCTTTTGTGCCTTTAGTTAAATTACGGCAAAGGGTAAGTGCGGTTGGTCTACCCGCATAATTTTTAAGTAAATCTTGAAATTCACGTTGGAATTCAGGATCGTCTTTTGCTTCAACAAAGGCTTTTTCTAGCTGTTGTAGTACCGGTACGAGAATTTCCGGTACGTACATTCCGCCAAATTCACCGAAATAAGGATTTAAAAGGGTTTCTGACATAATATTTCCTTGTTATTTTTGAATTCTTGCGACATTAAGTGGTGCAAAGGTTTGTGCAGTAGGCATCACTTCAATGCGATTAATATTGACATGTTCAGGTTGTTGATTGAGCCATAAAACAATATTAGCAATATCTTGTGGATTGACATATTCTACATTTTCATAGAGTTTTTTTGCTCGGGCATCATCACCTTTAAAGCGGATATTAGAAAATTCAGTCCCACCACAAAGACCGGGTTCAACATTGGAAACACGAATTTGTTTACCAGCTAGATCGGCTCGAAGATTTAAACTAAATTGTTTGATAAACGCTTTAGTGCCACCGTATATATTGCCACCTGGATAAGGGTAAGTCCCCGCAATTGAGCCTAAATTAATAATATGGCCTGAATTACGTTCTACCATTTGTGGTAACACAAGACGTGTGATAGTGACGAGTCCTTTAATATTGGTATCAATCATTTGCATCCAATCGTCTAAATTCGCTTTATCTGCACTTTCTAAGCCTAATGCTAATCCTGCATTATTCACTAATAAATCAATGGATTGCCAACTAGCGGGAAGAGAATGGAACGCATCTTCTGTTGCTTGGCGATCTGAAATATCAAAGGCAAGAAAGTGGAAGTTTTCACCTAATTCTTGCTGTAATTGTTCTAAACGAGCTACACGGCGTCCCGTACCAATTACACGATAGCCATTTTCAATGAGTGTGCGACAAATTGCCGCACCAAATCCGGCAGTTGCGCCAGTTACTAAAGCTATTTTAGACATTTTATCTCCTATAAAAGCATTAATATGAAAATCATACTATCACACTAGTACAGGGATGCGCAATTATTTAAAAGATATTTTAAAATTAGAAATAAAAATAAGGCTGCATACAATGCAGCCTAGTTAAAAATATTAGAATTTGTTTTTTATTGCGAGGTAAATCATCTCTAATACCTGCTCAAAGGATTTATCACTGTTTTTTAGCAACAGCTCTGCTAAATTATGATAAGAATTAAAGGCCCGAATAATTGCCATTTTCACAGCATCAGGTAATTTTCCTTTCTTTGCTAT
Source organism: Haemophilus sp. HMSC068C11 (assembly GCA_905371285.1). Lineage (GTDB taxonomy): Bacteria > Pseudomonadota > Gammaproteobacteria > Enterobacterales > Pasteurellaceae > Haemophilus_D. The sequence goes on from CAJPKS010000151.1 coordinate 1,470, forward strand.
TGTGAATGGATTATTACGTATTTGCGCTAATAACTCTTCATCCTGCTGCAGTTGTTCTACTAAATGATTGACAAATTGTACAATATCATCCTCAGGGGCTATATCGCCAAATGTAGCCGACATTTTTTGAATAATTTTTCGTAAATAATCTAAGTTACTTGGATAACCTTGAATATCACCTCCACTAACTAGTGGTTGTAGAGGGCTTGGTTCTCTTACGGTGCTATCAGTGGGAAGAGGTGCTTCCGTCTCATATTTTTTTATGCGATAACCACTTAATACCAATCCAGATACATCTACCTCATCTGGTGGAATATTATCTAAGCGTTTTGCTAACAGCTTACTAAAGGCCGCAAAATTCTCTAATTCACTATCATTAAAATCAATTAATTGAGCAATATAGGAATAAATACGGCTAAATTTGGCTAAATTACCCTTAAATTGTAATAAGGTTTTTAGGTTGCTATCTGCTTCAATACGGGATAATTCTGCTTGATTCTGACCATTTTTGTCGCCTAAATTGACTGCTTGCTGATATGCATACTCCCATCTTTTTACTTCTTCTTTTAGAACTTGTAAGCGTTGATTAAAGGTGTTAGTAGGTTTATCCGTTGCACGATATAAGGCTAGTGCTCGCTCTTGATTGTAGCGATCTTTTGTGAGTAAAATTTGCGTATTGAATTTTGCTTGTTTGAATTGTTCTAAATCTTGCTTATTATAGATATCGAGCTCATCAAGTTTGTCTTTTAAATCGTAAACAACGTTTGGATCTTGTACATCTTCAATAACGGCACCTTCGTCATATCTTAAAAAAGCAGCTTTTACTACTTCCGGCTTATTAACAAAATCAATGATAAAAACTTGATCTTTGCCAGAGAAAGTACGATTTAAACGAGAATAGGTTTGTACAATTTCTACTTCGTTAGCTATTTTCTTATCAATATACATGGCACAGAGTTTAGGCTGGTCAAATCCAGTCTGGAATTTATTTGCTACCACCATTACACGGTATTCATTACGATCAAATACTTTACGCAAGTCGTTGTAAGGAAGATTTAAATTCATTGAATTTTCAGAAAACTCATATTCATCAGTAAATGAAAAAATATCACTAGTGTTATGATCTTCAGCATGTTTAACCTCACTACCAGATAAAGATCCTGAGAATGCTACTAAAGTTCGATAGCTTTCATAAGCAGGATTTTCAGCTAAAAATTTGTCTAATGCTAGTTTATAGCGCACTGCGGCTGGACGAGAGGAGGTTACAATCATTGCTTTTGCTTCACCATTAAGCAAATGAGCTACATTATGATGAAAATGCTCCACAATGAACCGTACTTTTTGTGTCACATTAGTCGCATGTAAATTTGCCCAACGAGCCAAAGTGCGTTTCGCTTGCTTAACTTCCACACGATGTGAGTTATCAACACTTTCACCACTTAATTTATAAGCGGTTTCGTATGGTACATAGCCTTTTAGGACATCTAAAATAAATCCTTCTTCAATTGCTTGTCGCATTGTGTATTTATGGAATGCTTGTGGTTTTTCATTTTCAGCTATTCTTCCAAATAGCATATAAGTAGAGTGCTTTGGCGTAGCAGTGAAAGCAAAGTAGCTGATATTTTTAGATTGCACGCGGGCTTGCTGAATTTTTTCCAATAACTCTTCTATAGTTAAATTAGCCATTTCTTGTTGAGATTGGAGCGATAAAGTAGCCTGTAATTTAGACGCAGTTGAACCTGTTTGTGAGTTATGCGCCTCATCAATAATCACGGCAAATCGACGATTATTTAAACTGGTATTGGTTAAAATAGCTTCCATCACAAATGGGAAGGTTTGAATAGTCACAATAATAATAGGCTTAGCGCTTAATAAAGCCTCTTCTAATTGTTGACTTTTGGATTTACCCACTTGAGCTTTATCTTCATTATTAATTGCTGCAATTAATCCATCCTGATGATCTATTTGCGTAATTGCTTCTTGTAATTGGGCATCTAACACTGTACGGTCAGTTATTACAATCGTTGAATGAAAATAGGGATCACCAGTAGATGTACGAAGTTTTGTTAGGCCGTGAGCGGTCCAGGCAATCGTTGATGTTTTACCAGAACCTGCACTGTGTTCACATAAATAGTTATGACCAGCGCCTTGTGCTTTACAGTCACTAAGCATCTTAGTCACCGCATCAAATTGGTGATAACGCGGGAAAATCAAACGACTATCATCATGATGCTCCGAATAAGCATCAACTTTTCTCTTTACTTCCCAATAAACAAAGGAATGGAAGATTCGTAACCAATTTTGTGGTTGGCAGACAATCTTCCAAAAATAAAATGTTGGATATTGGTTTCCATTAGCGATTGGCGGATTACCTTTATGTCCATTGTTTCCCTGATTAAATGGCAAAAAGAATGTATTTTGACCATCTAATTTTGTTGTCATTTCAATTTCTTCTTCTGTCATCGCAAAATGCACAATAGCTCCGCGTTTATTAGTCAAAAGAGGTTCTTTATGACGGGCCTTATCTATAGGTAGGCGAGTAGTGCGATATTGCTCTTTCGCATCTTCCAATGTTTGAGTAAAAACGGATTTCAATTCGACGGTCGCCACTGGTAATCCATTAATGAAAAAGACTAAATCAATGCGATTAAAAGAATTATCAGTGGCTGTAGTAAATAATGAATTTTCAGCAGTTTTTACTGAATATACCAGTTCTGGTACCACACGTAAGCGATTTGCCTCAAAATTTGACCGCACTTTTTCATTACGATCATCTTCTGGTTCAGCTTGACTCAGTTGAATATTGCCAGCGCCTGCAAATTGAAAACCTTTACGAAGCAGCATTAATGTGCCTTTTTTCTCTAATTCATCATCAAGACGCTTGAGAACGTCTTCTCGCCAGCTTGCTCCACGAGTTTTAAGGCGCTCCAACTTGTCTGGTTGCGTAGCCTCTATCCATGCCCATAAATCAGGCTCATATATTGCAAATTTTTTATTGTATTCACGGCTTTCGCCAACAAGCCAGCCTTGCTTACCAAGCTCAGCAATAATATGATTTTGAAAGTCTTTTTCTTGAGGATCGCGTTGCATATTAGTTCCTTTATTTCGCTAAATCTCTAACATCAATTTGTCCTGTTACTGCATGGCAAATAATTGATGCTCGGTATTCTTTTAATTTTTCGATAAGGGTAGTTT
>CAJPKS010000152.1:0-4663 GCA_905371285.1 Haemophilus sp. HMSC068C11
GTCCTATGTTGATTTTTCTCCATAATGTCTAGTAGAAATTTCTAATAAGGACGGATATGAATATTCAGCAAATCATTAAACAACATCATTTAGAACTCTTATTTCAACAGGGCTCTTTCGGTATAGAGAAGGAAAGTCAACGTGTATATGTTAATGGCTCAATTGTGACAACACCACATCCGAAAGCCTTTGGTAATCGTTGCTTTCACCCTTATATTCAAACAGATTTTGCGGAAAGTCAGTTGGAATTGGTGACTCCCCCTATGAAAAAATTAGAGGATACACTACGTTGGCTTTCAGCCATTCATGAAGTGACTTTGCGAACTTTACCGGAGGATGAATTTATTTTTCCTTTTAGTATGCCTGCAGGATTACCGCCAGAAGAACACATTAAGGTTGCACAATTAGATAATCAGGAAGATGTGGCTTATCGTGAGCATTTAGTCCAGTCTTACGGTAAATATAAGCAAATGGTCAGTGGTATTCATTACAATTTTCAAATTGACCCTAAGTTTATTGATGCCTTATTTCATGCACAAAATGAAACACAAAGTGCGGTTGATTTTCAAAATAATTTTTACCTAAAAATAGCGAAGAACTTCTTACGCTATCAATGGATTTTACTTTACTTGTTTTCTGCGACACCGACGGTAGAGGAAAAATATTTCAGCGGTAATTCACCACTTAAATCGCATCAATATGTGCGGAGTTTACGTTCAGGGAAATATGGTTATGTGAATGATCCGAAGATCCACGTCTCTTATGACAGTTTGCAAGAGTATGTTGAGACGTTAGAACACTGGGTGAAATCGGGTGATTTGATTGCGGAAAAAGAGTTTTACTCAAGCGTACGTTTGCGTGGCGCTAAAAAAGCGCGCGATTTACTTGAAAAAGGAATTCAATATTTAGAATTTCGTTTGTTTGATCTCAATCCGTTTGCACCTTATGGAATGGAACTTGCAGATGCGAAATTCATTCATTATTTTATTTTGTTAATGGCATGGCTTGATGATACCGCTGATCAAGAAGGTATAAAATTAGGCAAAGCACGTCTTGCTGAAGTGGCATGGGAAGATCCAAGACAGCAAAGTGTTTATGCGGTAGAAGGTGAATTAGTCCTCCTTGAAATGCTCAAAATGCTTGAGCAACTTAATGTGAGTGATGAGATTAAAACGATTGTTAAAGACAAATTAGGACAATTTGCGGATCCAAGCCAAACGCTTTGTGCAAAAGTGGTTGCGGCAATTGAACAGGTCGGTAGTTACCAACAATTAGGGGCCGATATTGCGCAATCTAATAAAGCAAAAGCCTTTGAACGTTTTTATGCATTAACTGCGTTTGATAATATGGAACTGTCCACACAAGCGTTATTGTTTGATGCAATCCAAAAAGGGCTAAAGATTGAGATTTTAGATGAACGTGATCAATTTATCAGTCTTCAATTTGGCGATCATTTGGAATATGTGAAAAACGGTAATATGACTTCTCACGATAGCTATATTTCTCCACTCATTATGGAAAATAAAGTGGTGACGAAGAAAGTGTTAGCGAAAGCAGGATTTAATGTACCGCAAAGCATCGAGTTTACCGATGTGAAAAGTGCGGTCGAAAATTTCCCACTTTTTGAGAATCGAGCTGTCGTGATTAAGCCAAAATCAACGAATTTTGGTTTAGGAATCAGTATTTTCCAACAAGGTGTAACGGATAGAGATGATTTTGCAAAAGCAGTAGAGATTGCTTTCCGTGAAGATAAAGAGATCATGGTTGAAGATTATCTACTTGGCACTGAATATCGCTTTTTTGTACTGGGGGATCAAACGTTAGCCGTCTTATTACGTGTTCCAGCAAATGTAATTGGAGATGGTGTACATACTGTTGCTGAATTAGTTGCCGCTAAAAATGATCATCCTTTACGGGGCGATGGCAGTCGTACGCCATTGAAAAAAATAGCATTGGGGGATATTGAGCAGTTGCAGCTTAAGGAGCAAGGATTAACCGTGAATTCTATTCCTGCAAAAGATCAACTTGTTCAATTACGTGCAAATTCTAATATTAGTACAGGTGGTGATTCTATTGATATGACGGATGAAATGCATGCCAGTTACAAAGAAATTGCGGTAGGGATTAGCAAGGCAATGGGGGCGGCAGTTTGTGGCGTAGATTTAATTATTCCTGATTTGAAACAGCCGGCAGAACCGAGTTTGCGTTCGTGGGGTGTGATTGAGGCAAACTTTAATCCTATGATGATGATGCATATTTTCCCATTTAGTGGACAATCTCGACGATTGACAATGAATGTGATTAAGATGCTTTTCCCTGAATTGCCTTAATTTGGTTATCGGGCTTCATCAGTTGGTGAAGCCCGTTTTACATTCATCGTAATTAGGCTAAAATGGAGACAGTATTCACAATTCTAAAATGAAATTTAATGACAACTTTTACCTTAGAACCTCAAGAAAATGATCGTCTGCAATCCCTTTGTGGTGCATTTGATGAAAATATCAAACTGATTGAAAAAGAATTTAACCTCAATATTTCCCGCAATAATTTCACTTTCACGGTGAAATCTAACGATGAAAGTTCGAAACCACATCATGAGCAATTAGTTGAGCGTGCAGCTAAATTAATCCAAACATTATATGTGGAGACCGCGCCAATTAAGGGGAAAGTGAAAGAACTTGATTTGGAAGATGTGCATATTGCCTTGCAGGAGAGCAGAATGTTATCGCAAGAAGGCAGTGAGTCACGCAGTGAAAATCACGTCTATAGCACCACAATTAAAACCAAGCGTGGTTTGATTAAACCGCGTGGTGAAAATCAAATTCAGTATTTACATAATATTCTTACGCACGATATTAGTTTTGGGATTGGCCCCGCTGGCACAGGGAAAACCTTTTTAGCCGTAGCGGCTGCTGTTGAGGCATTAGAGCGCCAAGAAATTCGTCGCATTTTGCTGACTCGTCCTGCGGTGGAAGCGGGCGAAAAATTAGGTTTCTTGCCGGGTGATTTAGGCCAAAAAATTGAACCTTATTTACGACCACTTTATGATGCGTTATTTGAAATGCTTGGCTTTGAACGTGTACAAAAATTGATGGAGCGTAATGTGATTGAAATCGCGCCATTAGCTTATATGCGTGGTCGCACACTCAATGACAGTTTTATCATTCTAGATGAAAGCCAAAATACGACGGTCGAACAAATGAAAATGTTTTTGACTCGTATTGGTTTTAATTCCAAAGCCGTGATTACAGGGGATGTGACTCAAATCGATTTACCGCGAAGCACAAAATCGGGTTTACGCCACGCCATGGAAGTGTTAAGTAAAGTGTCAGAGCTAAGCTTTAACTATTTTGAGAGTAAAGATATTGTACGACATCCTGTGGTGGCAAAAGTGGTACAAGCTTACGAAGAATGGGAAGCTCAAGATGAAATTCGTCGCCAAGAAATCGCAGCGCAGAGTCGAGCAGAACGTGAGCAAAAAGTGCGGTCAGAAAATGAAACGAATTTAGGAGAATAACATGGGCAATATGATTATCGATTTGCAACTGGCCTGTGAAAATACAGAAGGCTTGCCATCAGAAGCGCAAATTCTGCAATGGGCAACCGCTGCAGTTCAACCAGAAAGTGATAATGTCGAAATGACGGTACGTATTGTGGATGAAGCAGAAAGTCATGACTTGAATTTGACTTATCGTGGAAAAGATCGTCCAACCAATGTATTGTCTTTCCCTTTTGAATGTCCTGACGAAGTGGAATTACCGCTGTTAGGCGATTTGGTGATTTGTCGCCAGGTAGTAGAACGCGAAGCTATCGAGCAAGAAAAGCCTTTAATGGCGCATTGGGCGCATATGATAGTGCATGGTAGCTTACATTTACTGGGTTACGATCACATTGAAGATGATGAAGCAGAAGAAATGGAAAGTTTAGAAACTGAAATTATGCAGAGTTTAGGCTTTGCCGATCCTTACCTTTCCGAAAAATAATGACGATTTGGAGCAATTATGTATAAAGCCGTATTCAGCGATTTTGATGGAACCTTATTAACGTCGGATCATCGAATTTCGCCTAAAACCTTAGATGCAATTCAACGCATTACAAAACAAGGTATTCCATTTACACCAATCTCTGCTCGTTCGCCGCTGGGTATTTGGCCTTATGCAAAACTCATTGAAAATTACAACATCATTGTAGCATTTAGTGGCGCCTTGATTTTAGATAAAAACGTCACACCTATTTATTCGGTACAAATTGATCCCGCTGATATCCAAGCCATTAACCAAGTATTAGCAGATCATCCTGCGTTAGGTGTCAATTATTATACCTATGATGATTGCGTTGCTCGCGATTTGGATAATAAATGGGTGATTTATGAACGTAGCGTGACAGGCATTCAAATCGATCCTTATGATGAAAGTGCGGTTTATTCTCCGCATAAAATCCAAATCATTGGTGAAACAGACGAAGTGATTAGTATTGAGAAAATCCTAAAAGAGAAATTCCCACATTTAAGCATTTGCCGTTCTCATGCGAATTTCCTTGAAGTGATGCATAAATCCGCGACAAAAGGTAATGCAGTACGTTTTCTCGAAGATTACTTCCATGTGAAGATGGAAGAATGTGTTGCTTTCGGCGATAACTTTAACGATTTAGATATGCTAGAAAG
>CAJPKS010000153.1:0-4609 GCA_905371285.1 Haemophilus sp. HMSC068C11
GATTAACATTTTTCAGATTTATTTATCGATTGGATTGTTTGCCTTTCGATGAGTGTATTTAAACAAGAGAATCTTAAGGAAAGATTAAGAGAGGTAAAAAAAATGAAAATTTTTTGAAAATAAAAAATAGGGCGTTTAAGCCCTACTTTTATGAGAAAAATGCCCTGGAAATCTACCGCACTTTAGCCTGCTACTGCAGGTAAATAACCTGCTTGAATTAAGAATGGTACGATCATAATGATTACGCCAATTACTAAGGCTATCACTAAGGTTACGTTTCCACCGATTACACGATAAGGCAGATTTGGATTCGCTTGACGTGTTTTCCATGCTAGTCCAATAGGTAAAATTAAGCAATAGAATGCACAGAGTAAACCCGCATAGCTTAATGCGGCAATAAAACCTTCAGGATAATACAAGGCGAATGCAAGTGGTGGAGTAAATGCTGCAACAGTCAGTGTTAAACGGTTGTGTGGCAATTTGTAACGTTTAAATAAATCGCCTAAACCTTCAAATACCCCTAGCATCACACCTAGGAAAGAAGTAATTAATGCAAGTGCAGAGAACACACGTACGATTTCACCCATAATGTGGGAGTTCGTGATTTGACGTGTTGCATTGACTAAGCCGTTAAGGGTTGGATCCGCTTGTAACACTTGCACAAATTCATTTTGACTTAATACACCGTGAGTCGCTAATTGCCATACCAGATAAGCCACAAGAGGAATCGTTGTACCGATTAAAATGGCTTTACGGAATTGAGTGACACTACCATCTAAATAGCTATTCACGCTACCCATGATGATGTGGAAGCCAAAAGAGGTAAAGAAGATAGGGGCCGCAGAGATCACGAAAGCATAATCTAAAGGCAAGGCCATAAGGTTATCGACAGACACTTTTGGTAACATCATAAATAACACGAAAGCAAAGGCGATTAATTTGCCGATAAACAGAATACGAGTGGCGCCATCAACGCCTTTTGTACCCATAACCACAAAGGCACCGAGTACGACAGTAAATAAAATGATTGAAAGTTCGGAGGAAAGACTTTCAAAGCCAAAAGCCGTTGGTAAGCCAGATAATAATGAACCGCCCCCGGTGATGTAGGCCGCTGAAAGGGCATAAAGTAAAATGAGCAAACTAAAGGTGGCTAAGACACGCCCAGTGATACCAAAGTATTTTTCAGCGAGAGTCGCTACGCCATCATTCAGGCGATCGGCTGTTTGATACACTTCAACAAAAAGTAAACCGCTGTAAACTAAAAGCGCCCATAAGCCGACTAATAATAAAACGGTGTAACCAAAACCAATTCCGGCAGAGGTTAATGGCATCGCGAGCATCCCGGCTCCGATGGTCGTGCCTGCAATGATTAAGGCACTGCCGAATGTTTTGTTCTTTAGCATAAAATTGTCCTCCGAGTATAAATTGAAAAATGAGGTTAAAGCTGACCGCACTTTTCTTTGTAATGATAGCGGCAAACCGAAAGATAAGAGTCATTTCCACCGATTTGGATTTGTTCCCCTTCCTTAATGACTTCACCTTGTTCATTTAAACGTAAAACGAAATTGGCTTTACGCCCACAATAACAGATTGTTTTTAATTCTTCTAGTTGATCTGCCCAAGCAAGTAAATACTTACTGCCTTCAAATAGCTCTGCTTGGAAGTCGGTACGCAAGCCATAGCAAAGCACTGGAATTTTCAGTTTATCCACAACATCACTTAATTGATACACTTGTTGTTTCGTTAAAAACTGAGCTTCATCAACCAAAACACAATGAATTTCTTCTTGTTGTAAACGTTGACTCACTTCAGTAAAGAGGTCCGTTGTCGATGTAAATAAATTCGCCTCTTCGTGAATACCAATACGCGATGTGACTTTGCCGACACCAAAGCGGTCATCAATCGCTGCCGTATAAACCATGGTGTTCATATTGCGTTCACGATAGTTATAGGAAGACTGCAGTAAAGTAGTTGATTTGCCCGCATTCATCGTCGAGTAGTAAAAATAGAGTTTTGCCATTATTTAATCACCCATTTCCAGAAATAATAGGCGATGAATCCTGCAACAGGTGGACAGGCAGCTAACATAAAGGTCCCGTAAGTGGCACCGCCTCCTACCATTTTTCCTGCTTCAGCAAGAGCGTCAACAATATCACTGCTTGGCGTGGTAAAAATCCATGCACCAATAATCGCGAGCATCAAAAAACAAGCGATACCGGCTGCACGCATGGCTCTTACTTTAATCATATTTTCCATATTTTTTCCTTAAATTGCAGGGAGTTCGGCCATTGCCCAACGAGGTTTGACATCAATGGCGAGATCGCTGTGCTGACCTTGTTTTAAACGTAAAAAGCCCGTGTAGGCAATCATGGCGCCGTTATCGGTACAAAATTGAGGTTGCGGATAAAATACTTCACCACCAAGATTTTTCATCATAGTGCCAAGGGTTTCACGTAATTTTTTGTTTGCACTCACGCCGCCAGCAATAACTAAACGCTTATAACCGGTTTCTTTTAAGGCACGTTTGCATTTAATTGCAAGTGTATCCACAACAGAATCTTGGAAGGCAAAGGCAATATCCGCTTTGGTTTGTTCAGTTAATTCACCTTCTTGTTTGATTGCCAGATTAATGGTGTTTGCTGCTGAGGTTTTTAAACCTGAAAAGCTAAAATCAAGGCCAGGTCGATCCGTCATTGGTCGAGGGAACACAAAGCGATCTTTTGATCCTTTTTCGGCTAAACGTGAAAGTGCCGCCCCGCCAGGATAATCTAACCCTAATAATTTCGCGGTTTTATCAAAAGCCTCACCTGCTGCATCATCAATGGATTCGCCAATGACTTCATATTTTCCTACGCCATCAACGCGCACTAATTGTGTGTGTCCACCTGAAACTAAGAGAGCAATAAATGGAAAGTGCGGTCGATTTTCATCCAGCATTGGCGCAAGTAGATGACCTTCCATGTGATGTACGCCAATAGCGGGCACATTCCAAGCATAAGCTAGTGAACGCGCGATCGTGGCGCCCACTAATAATGCACCCACTAAACCCGGACCGCTTGTATAAGCGATGCCATCAATTTGATCAGCGGTTAAATTGGCTTCTTCTAATGCGGCTTTAATTAATGGCGCCGTTTTGCGAATGTGATCGCGGGAAGCCAGCTCTGGCACCACACCACCGTAATCCGCATGCAAGGCAATTTGCGTGTAGAGCTGATTGGCAATTAAGCCTTTATCTTCATCATAAATCGCCACACCTGTTTCATCACAGGAGGTTTCGATTCCTAAAATACGCATTTTCTTCTCATTTTATTAAAAAAATTGGCAAAGATTTTACCTTGTTTAGCCCGCTTAAACCAGTTCAAACGCCAAATTTTCAGCAAATAGGCGATCTTTCCTTTGCTTTTGCAGGGAAGATCGATTAGAATTGCGTCCTTTATTGAATTTGCCGTTCATTCGGCAGTAATAAAAATTTAAAATTGCAATTAAATTAAACTCATTGAGGTGATTGGCTTATGCCTGTAATTAAAGTACGTGAAAACGAATCATTCGACGTAGCTTTACGTCGTTTCAAACGCTCTTGCGAAAAAGCTGGTATTTTAGCAGAAGTTCGCGCTCGTGAATTCTATGAAAAACCAACTACAATCCGTAAACGTGAAAAAGCAACGCTTGCTAAACGTCACGCTAAACGTAACGCTCGCGAAAATGCGCGCAATACTCGTTTATACTAATTTGTAGTATTTTCTAACTCGAGTTAAGACAAACCGTGAAACCTTTTGGGTATCACGGTTTTGTTGCTTTAAATTCATCGAAAAAAGTCACGCAAAATCAATCGCACTTTCGCATCGTATTCAAGGAGGCAAAGCAATGAAAGGCTCAATTCCACGCCAATTTATTGATGATCTGCTCACAAAATCGAATATTGTCGATGTGATTAATGCGCGCGTGAAACTCAAAAAAGCAGGACGAGATTATCAAGCTTGTTGTCCGTTTCATCACGAAAAAACACCATCCTTCACAGTAAGTGAAAAAAAACAATTCTATTATTGCTTTGGTTGTGGCGCGAAAGGCAATGCGATTTCATTTTTAATGGATTATGACAAATTAGAATTTGTTGAAGCCGTTGAAGAACTTGCTGCTTCGGCAGGACTTGAAGTGCCTTATGAAAAACGCCCAAACCAATTCGGCAATAAACCGGATGTGAGCTATCAGACAAAACGTAATTTATACGATTTGATGCAAGAGATTGCGTCGTTTTATCAAGCTCAACTCCCACTAAATATTCCTGCTCAAAGCTATCTTCAGCAACGTGGTTTATCGCCAGAAATTATTGCTCGTTTTCAAATTGGTTATGTGCCTAATGCGATGGATATGGTGTTGCGTCAATTCGGCAAAAATCGAGAAGAACAGAAAAAGTTGCTTGATTTAGGTATGCTTTCTCGAAACGATCGTGGCAATGTTTATGATAAATTCCGTAATCGTATTATGTTTCCGATTCGGGATAAACGTGGTCGAACAGTCGCCTTTGGAGGACGTGTTTTAACGGATGAGAAACCCAAGTATTTGAACTCCCCCGAAACCATTACCTATCATAAAGGTAATGAGCTTTATG
>CAJPKS010000154.1:0-4591 GCA_905371285.1 Haemophilus sp. HMSC068C11
GGATTTAAAGCGTGATTTCTCTCGAAAGCGAAGTTTTACAACGCCACCTTCCCCTTTTTAACGGTAAATCAATTCTTCTTGCTGGTGGCATTAATGATGATTTTCCTCAAATATTGAAAAAATATTGCCAATCTGTGCAGATTTGGAGCTGGTATTTTGATTATGCTAAAACCCAAAGTGCGGTCAATTTTGAGGTTGAATTTCAACCGCAAGTTGATTTGATTATTTATTATTGGACGAAGAATAAACAAGAAGTGAATTTTCAGCTGATGCAACTACTCGCCAAAAGTAAAATTGGTCAAGAAGTATTGATTATCGGTGAAAATCGTTGTGGCATCCGTTCAGCTGAAAAACTGTTTGAACCTTATGGTGAAATTGGCAAAATCGATTCAGCACGTCGTTGCGGTTTATACCATTTTTCCTTACAAAAACAACCGCACTTTGATCTTCAATCTTATTGGAAATGCTACCAAAATGATGCATTAGGCGATCTCCGTATTTACAGCTTGCCGGGTGTATTTAGTGCCAATGAACTTGATAGCGGCACATCACTTCTGCTTTCCACTTTAACCTCACCTATTCAAGGCAAAGTCTTAGACGTTGGTTGTGGTGTGGGTGTTATTGGTTCAATGATTAAAAAACATCATCCTAAAGCAGATGTCACGATGACTGATATTCATGCAATGGCAATTCAATCTGCCCGTCAAACACTGGTGGAAAATCAGCTTGAAGGCAATGTTATCGCAAGCGATGTGTTTTCCCACATTGAGGGAAAATTTGATCTAATCATTTCAAACCCGCCTTTCCACGATGGAGTTGATACCGCTTATCGTGCGGTGAAAGAACTTATTCAACAAGCAAAATGGCATTTAACGGCAGGTGGAGAACTGCGTATCGTTGCTAATGCATTTCTTCCCTATCCCGATTTATTAGCACAACATTTCGGGAAATTTGAAGTCCTTGCTCAAACCACCAAATTTAAAGTATATTCCGTGAGAAATTAAGGAGAAAACAATGTTTGTAACCAGTTCAGCCATTCAAAATGGTGCCTTTGGAGATAAATATGGTAAACGCGGCACACAATTTAGCCCAAATGGTATGCCAACCTACTCTATCCCGTTTGAAATTCATGATGCACCTCAAGGCACTAAATCCTTTGCAGTTGTCTTAGAAGATAAAGACGCAATTACGGCAAGTGGCTTTGTGTGGATTCATTGGCTCATTGCAGATCTTGAACGTATGGTTATTCAAGAAAATGAAAGCCAAACCGCAACAGATTATGTACAGGGTGCAAACACTTGGGCGAGTAAATTAGGTCAATTTGATATTGAAGAAGCCTCATTCTATGGTGGTATGGCACCACCAAACTGTTTACATCGTTACGAGCTTATTGTGTATGCACTCGATACCAAACTAAACCTCAAACCGGGATTTCGTTTTAATGATCTACATTTTGCGATGCAAGGGCATATTTTGGATCAAGCTGTGATAATGGGCACCTATGATGTTTAATCATTTATAGCTCATCCTAAAAATACCATAAAAAATGACCGCACTTCGATAAAGTACGGTCATTTATTTTGAGGGTTTATAATGTGATTTTATTTGATGAGTCTTTGACTAATTTCGAGTGCGCTTTTTTCTGTTCTTTCATCTTATTGCTCGTTTCACGGCGTAAAGTTGAAAGTTCCGCATTGCGAATGTTGTACTCATCCACACGGCCTTCATAGTCATCACGCATATTTTCGATAATCGCACGAACATCTTCAATGCTCATATCATCACGAATATATTGATTTAAGTTATCTAATAATAAGACACGTTTTTGGTTATCACGAATTTTGCGGTTGTTGTCTTCAATGTCGCGCTTAAGTTTATTTTTTAAACGATATAAACGCACATACTCTAATACTTCTTGGAAGGATTTACTTACATTTCCCATGATCTACTCTCTCAAAGTTAAAAACAAACTCGGAGTAATGTAGCCTTTTTTTTCGTCCCCGTCAAAAGCTTAAATTTAAATTAATGGATTAGATCAAAAAACTGTTTGATTTAGTTGATTATCCTATTCGGTAGTGGTAAAAATGAAGAATCTATTCAAAAATAAAATAAGGAAACACAATGTCAAAAGTCTTTAATTTTAGTGCTGGTCCAGCCATGATTTTCCCTGAGGTACTACACAAAGCACAATCTGAGCTAACTAACTGGCTTGGTCAAGGTGTGTCTGTGATGGAAGTCAGCCACCGTGGCAAATATTTTATGGAATTGATTACTCAAGCAGAAAAAGATTTACGCGAGGTATATAACATTCCAGATAACTATCGCGTGTTATTCCTACAAGGTGGCGCACGTGGTCAATTTGCTGCATTACCGATGAACCTAATTGGTGAGAAAGGCAAAGCACTTTACTTAAATAGCGGTCACTGGTCTGCAACTGCAGCGAAAGAAGCGCGTAATTTTGCTGAAATTGATGAAATTACCATTGTGGAAAATGGTGAGCACACACGCATTACCAACCTTGATTTCAGCGACATTGCGGAACAATACGATTACGTTCACTATTGCCCAAATGAAACCATCAGTGGTGTTGAAATTTTTGATGTACCGAATGTGGGTAATGCGGTACTTGTAGCCGATATGTCATCTAATGTGCTCTCTCGCGAAATTGATATTAGCAAATTTGGTGTCATTTACGCTGGTGCACAAAAAAATCTTGGCCCAGCAGGGATTACACTTGTGATTATTCGCGATGATTTAATTGGTCATGCTCGCCAAGCAACACCATCAATTTGGAATTATGCAACACAACGTGATGCCGACTCCATGATCAATACCCCGCCAACATTTGCTTGGTATCTCTGTTCATTGGTCTTCAAACACATTCAAGCAATTGGCGGCTTAAAAGAAATTGCAAAACGTAACGCAGTGAAAGCGCAAACTCTTTATGACTACATTGATAGCAGCAAACTCTATCGTAACGTGGTAGCTAAAGAAAACCGTTCAACCATGAATGTCACATTTGTTACAGGCAACCCTGAACTTGATGCTAAATTTGTTGCAGAATCGACAGCTGCCGGTCTTCAAGCCTTAAAAGGTCATAAAGTGTTAGGTGGTATGCGTGCATCTATCTATAACGCGATGCCATTAGAAGGCGTACAAGCGCTTATTGAATTCATGAAAAAATTTGAAGCTGAAAACAGCTAATTATCTGATTAACTAAACTCAACGTGCGGGCTGAAAGGCCCGCTCGTCTTTATAAGGAAAGCATATGCAATACATCAACGTTGCCAATCAAGGCGTAAAATCTCTTTCACCTTACCAAGCCGGAAAACCCATCGAAGAACTCGAACGTGAATTAGGCATTACTGATATCGTTAAACTTGCCTCAAATGAAAACCCTTTTGGCTTTCCTGAAAGTGCGAAAAAAGCCATTCAAGCCCAACTTGATCATTTAACTCGCTACCCTGATGCTAACGGTTTTGAACTTAAAGCAGCTATTGCAAAAAAATTTGGTGTGCAACCAAACCAAATCACCCTTGGCAATGGTTCTAACGATTTATTAGAGCTCTTTGCTCATACCTTTGCGGGTGAGCATGATGAAGTGATTTATTCACAATATGCTTTTATTGTTTACCCTTTAGTGACCAAAGCCATTAACGCCGTCGCAAAAGAAATCCCCGCTAAAGATTGGGGACATGATTTAAACGGATTTTTGACCGCACTTTCAGATAAGACCAAGCTGATTTTTATTGCCAATCCAAACAATCCAACAGGGAATTTCTTAACGGAAGCAGAATTGAATGCTTTCTTGTCCAAAGTCCCTGAAAATGTGATTGTAGTATTAGATGAAGCGTATACTGAATTTACTCATCCAAGCGAACGCGTTAATTCTTTTGCATTACTGGAAAAATACCCGAACCTTATCGTTTCACGCTCTCTATCAAAAGCTTATGGACTTGCGGGTTTGCGCATTGGCTACGCGGTCTCTAATCCTGAAATTGCAGATTTATTAAACCGTGTTCGTCAGCCATTTAACTGTAATAGTCTCGCTTTAACCAGTGCGATTGCAGTGATGAATGATGATGCTTTTGTGGAAAAAGTGGCTGAGAATAATCGCCAAGAAATGAAACGTTATGAAGCATTCTGCCAACAATATGGCTTAGACTTTATTCCGTCTAAAGGTAACTTTATTACCATTGATTTTAAACAGCCTGCCGCACCAATTTATGATGCATTATTGCGTGAAGGCGTGATTGTACGCCCAATTGCAGGTTATGGCATGCCAAATCACTTACGTATCAGTATTGGCTTACCACAAGAAAATGACAAATTTTTTACTGCGCTTAAAAAAGTGCTGAAGTTAGAAAAATAAAAATAAGGCGCTTTCTTTTAACTAGAAGGCGCCTTTTTATTTATTCAGGGAAAATTTCATTCAATATCAATGCTATTCCATCATCATTATGAGAAGCCGTGACACGATTTGCGGCTTGTTTAATTTCATCGGGTGCATTGCCCATTGCAACACCCAATCCCACACTTTCTAGCATATCTAAATCGTTAAAGTTATCGCCGAAAGCAACACATTCTTCCA
>CAJPKS010000155.1:0-4527 GCA_905371285.1 Haemophilus sp. HMSC068C11
AGCCTAAAATTTCGTTATTCAGTTTCCAAGGGCGAGAGATTAATTTTTCTGCCGCTTCTTTACGCTCTTTCGATTGACGGATGATATCGATGATTTCATCGATATTTGATGTCGCAACCGCTAAACCTTCTAAAATATGAGTACGCTCGCGGGCTTTACGCAATTCAAATAAAGAACGGCGAATCACCACTTCTCGACGGTGCATCACAAAGGCTTCAATGATTTGTTTTAAGTTGAATAAACGTGGTTGACCGTGATCTAAGGCCACCATGTTGATCCCGAAGGTCACCTGCATTTGGGTAAGCGCATAGAGATGATTTAATACCACTTCGCCTACGGCATCGCGTTTGATGTCGATTTCAATGCGGATCCCTTCTTTGTTAGAAAGATCGATAATATTGCTGATGCCTTCGATTTTTTTATCTTTGATAAGCTCAGCAATTTTTTCTACCAATTTGGCTTTGTTCACCTGATAAGGCAATTCGGTCACAATGATTTGCTCTTTGCCTTTATCTGTGGTTTCTACGCTTGCACGAGCGCGAACATACACTTTGCCGCGGCCAGTGCGATAAGCTTCTTCAATCCCTTTACGGCCATTAATTAATGCCGCTGTTGGAAAGTCTGGACCTGGAATATATTGCATTAACTCATCAATGGTGATGTTTTCGTTATCAATATAAGCCAAGCAGCCATCTAAAACTTCATTTAAGTTGTGTGGAGGAATATTCGTTGCCATCCCCACCGCAATACCGGAAGAACCGTTTGCTAAAAGTGCAGGAATACGGGTTGGTAATACATCCGGAATCATTAATTCGCCATCATAGTTTGGCGAGAAATTCACGGTTTCTTTATCCAAGTCAGTTAATAACGCTTGGGTGATTTTTTGCATACGTACTTCGGTATAACGCATTGCCGCTGGCGCATCACCGTCAATTGAACCGAAGTTACCTTGCCCATCTACCAACATGTAGCGCAATGAGAACGGCTGTGCCATACGCACAATGGTGTCATACACCGCAGAATCACCGTGCGGGTGATATTTACCGATTACATCACCTACCACACGGGCAGATTTTACGTATTTTTTGCCGGCAGTGATGCCAGATTGATCCATGGAGAAAAGCACACGTCGATGCACCGGTTTTAAACCGTCACGTACGTCGGGCAAAGCACGCCCAACAATCACCGACATGGCGTAGTCAAGGTAAGAAGATTTGAGTTCTTCTTCAATATTGACTGGGGTAATAGAGGAATGGATTGAATCCGTCATTTTTATTCCTTTTTTGATCAAAAAATTGCGACGGATTATAGCATAAATTTAAGCGTTTTTGTGTGAAAAGTGCGGTTGATTTTAAAGCAGTTTTTTAATGCGGAAATAAATAAGGCAGACATTAAGTCCGCCTTATGATTGAGAGAAAATCATCTACTTCCAATTTTCTCGTTTAGCTTTTTGTAATTTCGCATAAGCGCCAAGTAAAGCTTGGTGTTCTTTGAAGTTTTCAAGCGTTTCATCGCTGGATGGCAAGTTATAGAACGGGTTACCTTTTTCTGCCACTACAGCCCAAGCTTGTTGAACGGCTTCTTTGCCATACATTCTTTCAAATACAGTGCGATATTGCTGTGGATCGCGAGTACTGTCTAAATGCAATTCAATGATACTGATTAAGGCACGATAGTAATTCACACGTTCTGGCGTAAATACAGAGCTGTTCATATTCATCGTCCAGTTTGCCCAATCTAAGGCGAATTCTAATTCACCTAATGCTAAGTAAAGCATGGATTTCAGTTCACCAACACGTAATGTTGTCCAACCGCTTGCTTTTGGTGCCACGATACCGATAAATTCGCGAACACGTGTGGCATCGTCAATATCTTGCTCATCTAATTCTGCCAATAACTCTTGGTAAGTTTCAGCATCATGATGATGGTGTGGTAGATCCAATAAGATCTCGCGCCAGTCCATACCCATATTATTATTGGCATAAATGAGGTCATCAGCAGGATAGATATCAGACATGCCTGGTACGATAATGCGGCAAGCGTAAACGTCTAAATGGTTGTAATCCATGATATAGACTTCTTTTTCCTCTGCATTAAAGATAGCCATCAAGTTTTCATATTCTTCTTGGGTTGAACCTGAGAAATCCCAATCTACAAACTCATAATCTGGCGTATTTTTGAATAAATCCCAAGAAATTAAACCGCTAGAATCAATGAAGTGTGTTTCAAGGTTAGCGTGTTCAGCCACATCATCATTATTGAATGATGGAGGAGAGAATACATCGAGATCTTTTAAGCTGCGGCCTTGTAAAAGCTCCGTTACGGTACGCTCTAGTGCCACTTGAAAGTTTGGATGTGCACCAAAAGAGGCAAAGCACGTGCCGTTATTGGGGTTGAGCAATACCACGCAAATCACAGGATATTTGCCACCTAATGAGGCGTCAAAGGCATAAATAGGGAAACCTTCTTCCTCTAATTTGGCAATAGAGGCTTGAATGGATGGATAGCGATCCATCACGGATTTTGGAATTTCAGGAAGACTGATCGCTTCTGCAATAATGCGATTTTTCACATAGCGCTCAAAGACTTCTGAAAGCCCTTGCACACGCGCTTCATTTTTTGTGTTGCCAGCTGACATCCCATTAGAAACATATAAATTCGCAATGATACTTTGCGGAATATAGACGGTTTGTTGATCGGATTGGCGCACATAAGGCATGGCGACAATACCACGATCGTAATTACCGGATTGCAGATCCACAAGTAATTCAGGCGTTAGTTCTTGGTTTGGATCGAAATAATCCCATAGATAATCATCTAAAATCCCTTCTGGTAAAAGGGCGTCATCTTCAATTGGAAACCATTTTTCAGCTGGGTAATGAACAAAATCACCGTTAGCAATTTCTTGTCCTAAATAGAAATCAGCAAAGAAATAGTTGGTGGAAAGACGCTCGAAATATTCACCTAATGCAGACGCTAATGCGGCTTTTTTGCTTGCGCCTTTGCCATTAGAAAAACATTGTGGGCAATCTTTATCACGAATGTGTACCGACCATACATTTGGCACAGGATTAAGCCAAGAGGCTTCTTCAATATTGAAACCAAGTGCGGTCAATTTTTGTTGAAATTTTGAAATACTGTCTTCAAGTGCGGCATCTTTGCCGGGGATAAATGTTTGTTCGGTCATAATTGTTCCTGTTATAAAAAGCCCCAGCATCATAGGGGAGTTTAGTGAGCTAATCAAGCATAAAATTTATGCACTTCTGCTCTTGTTTTCCTTGATTTTTAAGGGTAAATTAGCTTGGCGCAGAAAGGCATTTTCTGCGTGGGTAAAATTATAAACAAATCAACCAATTGGGAGATATCATGGCTCAAGGATTTTATGAATTAAAAGTGGCTAAAGATGGACAATTTATGTTCAACTTAAAAGCAGCAAACGGACAAGTGATTTTAACTAGCGAACTTTATAAAACTAAAGCATCAGCTGAAAACGGTATTGCTTCAGTGCAAAAAAATGGCGTGGATGCGAAAAACTTTGAATATCGCGTAGCAAAAAATGATAAACCTTATTTCGTATTAAAAGCAGCTAACCACCAAGAAATTGGCCGTAGCCAATATTATTCTTCTCAAGCTGCAGCAGAAAAAGGCGTTGAGTCAGTGATCAATAACGCATCTTCTGCAGTAATCAAAGAAGTCTCAGAGTAATCATTCTGTTCTTATTTCTTTAAATGCACCTGCCGGCTCTAAAAACGCCGGCATTTTTGACCGCGCTTTCACCGGATTCAGAGTCAATGGATAGGAGCGTTTTTGAGCAACGATGACCGTGAGCGGAGAGCAGAGCGTGCTCTTTTCTTGTTTTATGGATAGTCTTTCTTCTGCAATCACATCAAAATTTAATAACGATAGCCAGTCAATGACTCGCCAAGTGGCATATTGTCGGAATTTGAAGTCACCTAACTTCGGTTTGAAAAGTAATGGACTCATCGGATTAAATAACGTGATGAAAATCCAGCCGTCATCCTTTAAAACGCGATGTGCTTCACGCAATATTTGGTGAGGATCTTGCGCAAAATTTAAGGTGTTTGCCAACAAGCAGGCATCCATTTCTTTTTCAATAAAAGGTAAGGTTAATGGCGATGCTTGGAGCAAGCTATCACTTTCATTTAAAAGTGCGCTAGGAAAATGTTCGATTTTTTCTGCTAACACAATTTGTTGGCGTAAAGGCAAGTCAAAGGCTATTTCGCCACTTAAGGCACCGACTTTCAGAATTTGATAGCCTAAAATTTTTGGTGTCCATTGGGCAAAATAATGTGTTAATACGTTACAATAGGCTTCACCTTGCGGTAACGCTTGCCAACTTTCAGGTGAAAGAAGTGGTTTGTGCCATTTGGCTTTCCAATTCAATGTTAATCCTATTTTCATAAGGTAATTTATGCTAGTTTCTATTCCTGCACTCAATGATAACTATATTTGGCTTTATAGACGAGAAAATTTCCCTGTAATTGTGATCGATATCCCAGAAATAAC
>CAJPKS010000156.1:0-4488 GCA_905371285.1 Haemophilus sp. HMSC068C11
GTTATAACACGAGGGGTCAATTTTGTAATCAGTTCATAGCTTAAAATACCACTGTATTTAGCTACCGTTTCAATTGGTAATTCCTTACCCCATAAAATCACTTCGTCACCGACTTTATCTTGGCTATCTGGACCTAAATCCACCGTCAGCATATCCATTGAGACTCGACCAACAATAGGAACAATACGACCGTTTAGATAAACTGGCGTACCTTCCGGCACATCACGCGGGTATCCATCACCATAACCAATAGCAACCACGCCAATTTTAGTATCTTTCGGACTCGTCCAAATACCGCCATAGCCAACAGGTTCACCTTTTTTATGTTCTCGCACCGCAAGCAATGAAGAAGTTAAGTTCATCACAGGGATTAAACCAAATTCAGCGCCGACAGTATCTGTTGGTGAAATGCCGTACATAATAATCCCTGGACGAATACAATCTAAATGCGCTTCTGGCCAGAATAGAATCCCGCCTGATGCGGCAATGGTTCGGTCTCCCTCTTTATTTTTTGTAGCTTGAAGAAAACGATCTAACTGAACTTGAGTGTAATCTGAATCTAACTCATCAGCACGGCTAAAATGACTCACAAAACCTAAGTGCGGTTGAATTTGAGGGAGTTTTTTCAGCTCTTGATAAAAATAATCCACTTCATCAAGCGACACACCTAAACGGTGCATACCAGTATCAATTTTTAACCAAACTTTAATTGGACTTGGTACTACGGCTCGTTTTAATGCTTCAAGCTGTTCGCGGTTATGTACCACCGTCTCAATATTATTTACTGCAATAATAGGCAGATCTTTTTCATCAAAAAAGCCTTCTAGCAATAAGATCGGTTTAATAATACCGTTAGAGCGTAAAGATAATGCTTCTTCTAAACGCGCCACGGCAAAGCAGTCCACCATGCTTTCTAAAGCCGATGAGACAAATACCACGCCGTGACCATATGCGTTTGCTTTTACCACTGCAATAATTTTACTGTGGGGCGCTTTTTCTTTAATAACTTGTAAATTATGTTTTAAGGCAAGCGAACTGATCTTCGCTGTTGCCGGTTTTACGTTCATGTTTATAATCCGTTATCTCTTGCCTAATAATCATCTCTGTATTCACGCTGTTCGGCAAGGTTATCAAAGCGTGAGAATTGACCGTTAAATGCTAAACGTACACGACCAATCGGGCCGTTACGTTGTTTACCAATAATGATTTCAGCAACCCCTTTATCTTCGGAATTATCGTTATACACTTCGTCACGATAAATGAACATGATCAAGTCAGCATCCTGCTCAATAGAGCCTGATTCACGCAAGTCTGAGTTTACCGGACGTTTATCTGCACGTTGCTCCAACGTACGGTTAAGCTGGGAAAGAGCTACAACGGGGACTTCTAATTCTTTCGCTAAGGCTTTTAAAGAACGTGAAATCTCAGCAATCTCTAAGGTTCGGTTATCTGAGAATGCCGGTGCACGCATTAACTGAAGGTAATCCACCATAATCATGCTCAAACCATTGTTTTCGCGATACACACGACGTGCTCGAGAGCGCAATTCTGTTGGGGTTAAGCCAGATGAATCATCAATATAAAGGTTGTTTTTTTGCTTAAACATCCCAAACACGCTGGCAATTTTGCTCCATTCCGTTTCATCCAAATTTTGACCAGTACGAATTTTGGTTTGGTCCACGCGAGCTAGAGAGGCAATCATACGCATCATGATTTGTTCCGCAGGCATCTCTAAACTGAATACCAACACAGGCTTATCACTTGCCATGGCGGCATTTTCACAAAGGTTCATCGCAAACGTGGTTTTACCCATAGAAGGACGTGCTGCGACAATGATGAGGTCTGAAGGCTGTAAACCTGCTGTTTTCTTATCTAAGTCAACAAAGCCCGTTGTGACCCCTGTCACACCACTATGATTTTCAAGCTTACTTAAGGTATCAATTCGAGCAATAGTACTTTCCAACACGCTGATCACATTTTGTGGCCCTTCAGTTGAAGAACTGCGTTTTTCAGCAATAGCAAACACTTCTCTCTCGGCTTCATCTAACACCATTTTGATGTCTTTGCCTTTCGGAGAATAGCTGTTTTCTGCAATACGATTTCCCACTGCAATAAGCTCACGCAAAATCGCTTTTTCACGTACGATTTCAGCATAAGCCAAAATATTAATGGCATTTGGGGTGTTATTAGAAAGATCAGCTAGATAAGCAAAACCGCCTACGGAATCGCTAATACCTTTTGCTTTAAGGGCTTGATCAAGGGTGATTAAATCAATCGGTGTTTGATTACGCATTAATTCTTCCATGGTTTGGAAAATTGCTTTATGCGCAAAAGTATAAAAATCCTCAGCGATCACTCTTTCTGCAATACCATCCCAATGTTGATTACTCAACATGATGCCACCAAGTACGGCTTGTTCAGCTTCAGTGGAATGAGGCGGGATGCTAACTTGTTCAGTTTTCTGATCAGGTGATTGGATTTGTCTTTGTGATGCCATAAGGATTTCAATTTAAACTAAAAAACTGTGCTTATGATACCGCAAATACGAGGTGGTTTTAAGAAAAAAGTGCGGTCAATATTTTCAATATTTTAGATATAAAAAAACGGTGGAAAAATCCACCGCTCTTTTTTATTCATGAATGTTGATTATTCAACTGTTAAAGTACGACAAACGTTAGTTGTACCTTCTGATTCATCACCTTGTGTTAATAAAACAAGATCACCTGAAACTAAATAACCTTTTTCTTTTAATAGGTTAATCGCTGCTTTTGCACCTGCAGAGCTACGAGATTCACCATCAAAATGAACTGGTGTCACGCCGCGATATAATGCACAACGGTTTAATGTTTCTTGAACACGAGAAAGTGCAAAGATTGGTAAACCTGAGCTGATACGTGACATTAATAATGGTGTACGACCAGAGTGGCTTAAGGTAATGATTGCTGCAATACCGCTTAAGTGGTTTGCAGCGTACATTGCAGACATCGCTACAGATTCTTCAATATCTCTAAACTCACGATCTAAACGGTGTTTAGAAATATTGATGCTTGGCATCTTTTCTGCACCTAAACATACGCGAGCCATTGTCGCCACAGTCTCAGCTGGATATTGCCCTGCAGCAGTTTCTGCTGAAAGCATTACCGCGTCAGTACCATCCAATACCGCATTTGCCACGTCCATCACTTCTGCACGAGTAGGCATTGGGTTGCTGATCATTGATTCCATCATTTGAGTTGCTGTAATAACTGCACGGTTTAATTGACGTGAACGACGAATTAATTTTTTCTGTACGCCAACTAATTCAGGGTCACCGATTTCAACACCTAAGTCACCACGTGCAACCATGATCACATCAGAAGCAAGGATAATATCATCCATTGATGCCTCATCAACTACGGTTTCAGCACGTTCAACTTTAGCAACGATTTTCGCTTCTAAACCCGCTTGTTTTGCTAACTCACGTGCATAGTTTAAGTCTGCACTTGAACGTGGGAAAGATACCGCTAAGTAATCTACACCGATACGAGCTGCAGTGATGATATCTGCTTTATCTTTTTCAGTTAATGCATCTGCAGATAAGCCACCACCTAATTTGTTGATCCCTTTATTGTTTGATAATGGACCACCAACAGTCACTTCAGTAAATACTTTTGCACCTTCTGTAGAAAGTACTTTTAATTGAACACGGCCGTCATCCAATAAAAGAATATCGCCAGGAACAACATCTTGTGGAAGAGTTTTATAGTCTAAACCAACAGCTTCTTGATTACCCTCACCTTTTGGTAATTCCGCATCAAGAATAAATTTATCACCAACATTTAAGAAAATTTTGCCGTCTTTAAAAGTAGAAACACGAATTTTAGGACCTTGTAAGTCACCTAAAATTGCCACGGTTTTACCTAATTTCTTCGCGATCGCACGAACACGCTCAGCACGCTCAATATGATCATCAGGTGTACCGTGAGAAAAGTTCATACGCACAACATTAGCGCCTGCTGCGATAATTTTTTCAAGATTGTTATCGCGGTCTGTTGCAGGACCCATTGTACATACAATCTTTGTTCTTCTTAATTTTCTAGACATTATCTAAACTCCACAAATGGTTACAATTTACTAAAGCTTTTTTAAATTTCGGCTAATCCGAGATAAAAAACGCTGGGCATTATACGCTTAAACCTGCATAAAATCAAAATAACTACTGAGACTTTTTAAATCAATTTTTGGTTATTTTTTTAGCAGCTAAATTTAACTTAAAACAAATTCTCTTGTTTTCATTCTTAAAACTGTTTATCATCTGCCACATCTTTTACGCGACTATAGCTCAGTTGGTTAGAGCACCACCTTGACATGGTGGGGGTCACTGGTTCGAGTCCAGCTAGTCGCACCATCTTGCCTAAACACAGCCCCCCCAACAAAACCCGGGGGTTTGTTTTTCCAAATAATTTAAAGGCATTTAAGCCCATTTAAATAAAGCCACAAATAAGATTT
>CAJPKS010000157.1:0-4351 GCA_905371285.1 Haemophilus sp. HMSC068C11
ACCTAAAGAATTGGCGTGGATTGAAACCGGTGTGAAATATCAAATATTCCACACTATCGCCATTTTATCGATTGGCATTTTGCAATTGTGCCGTGAGTCATTCGCTACCAACAAAATGGCTAATTTCGCTGCAGGGACTTGGGCGTACGGTATTCTTCTTTTTAGCGGTAGTCTTTATGCACTTGCCCTTGGGGCTAGTAAATTTCTTGTTTGGGTAACACCAATTGGTGGCACGCTCTTTTTAATTGGTTGGCTTTGCTTGGCTTACAGTGGTTTTAAAAGTAAATAGATATGAAGAATAAATCAGTCAAACGTGAATTAAACCCGATACAACAATCTCTCTTTTCGAAACTCAAGGATATCATGCTGGTGGATCAACGTCGTTTATCTGCCCGTATTCATGGTATTGGAAAAATTAAAAGCCAAGAGGCTCAACAAGCTGTTGCCGCAGAAATCCAGCTGCAGATTGAACAGGCTCAATTACGTGTAGAAAATCGTAAAAGTGCGGTCAAAAATCCGATTGTTTTTCCAGAGAGTTTGCCCGTTAGCCAACGCAAAGCAGAAATTCAAAAACTGCTTTCTGAACATCAGGTTATTGTGGTGGCAGGGGAAACCGGTTCAGGTAAAACCACCCAATTGCCGAAAATGTGTTTGGAATTAGGTTTCGGCAATTTGGGCATGATTGGTCATACTCAACCTCGTCGTATTGCTGCACGCTCTGTGGCGGCGCGTATTGCGGAAGAACTGGAAACGGAGCTTGGCGGTTTAGTTGGTTATAAGGTTCGTTTTAACGATCAAATCAGTGATGATACACAAATCAAGTCGATGACCGATGGGATCCTGTTAGCCGAAATTCAAAACGATCGTTTTCTCAATCAATATTCTTGTTTGATTATCGATGAAGCCCATGAGCGTAGCCTAAATAACGATTTTATTCTCGGTTATCTGAAACAGCTTTTACCACGTCGTCGTGATTTAAAACTCATCATCACATCCGCAACCATTGATGTGGAACGCTTTTCCAAACATTTTAATAATGCCCCGATTATTGAAGTCTCGGGCAGAACCTATCCTGTTGAAGTGCGTTATCGTCCCGTAGTGGAAGAAGACGATCAAGATCAGCTACAAGGCATTCTTAATGCGGTGGATGAACTGCAAGCGGAAGGTCGAGGCGATATTTTGATCTTTATGAACGGTGAGCGAGAAATTCGCGATACCGCCGAAGCTTTACAAAAACAAAATCTAAAACACACGGAAATTCTACCGCTCTTTGCTCGCTTGTCTGCGCAAGAACAGAATAAAATTTTCCATCCAAGCGGATTAAATCGTATTGTATTAGCGACCAACGTGGCGGAAACCTCATTGACCGTGCCGGGCATTAAATATGTGATTGACCCAGGTACAGCGCGCATTTCCCGTTATAGCTATCGCACCAAAGTACAACGTTTACCGATTGAACCCATTTCACAGGCTTCTGCGAATCAGCGTAAAGGTCGTTGTGGTCGTGTCAGTGAAGGGATTTGTATTCGTTTATATTCGGAAGAGGATTTTAATTCTCGTCCGGAATTTACCGATCCTGAAATCCTGCGCACCAATTTAGCCTCCGTTATTTTGCAAATGACAGCATTGGGCTTAGATGATATTGAAGCTTTCCCATTTCTTGATGCGCCAGATAAACGCCATATTCAAGATGGGATAAAACTGTTGGAAGAATTGGGCGCGTTTGAACTGGTTCGCACCAAAGCGGGAGAGAAACGTCAATTAACGGCAGTAGGCCGTCAATTATCGCAACTCCCTGTGGATCCACGTTTGGCAAAAATGTTGTTGAGTGCTGTCTCACAAGGTGCGTTGCATGAAGTGATGATTATTGTCGCTGCGTTATCTATTCAAGATCCTCGCGAACGACCACAAGAAAAACAGCAAGCTTCCGATGAAAAACATCGTCGTTTTTCTGATAAGAAATCAGATTTCTTAGCTTTCCTCAATCTTTGGCGTTACCTACAAGAACAACAAAAAGAATTGAGTAAAAACCAATTCCGCCGCCAATGCCAAAAGGATTTCTTAAATTATTTACGTATTCGCGAATGGCAGGATATTTATCATCAAATTCGTTTAACCGTGAGTGAAATGGGCTTACCGATTAATTCTGAAAAAGCAGAATATCAGCAAATTCATACCGCACTTTTAAGCGGTTTGCTTTCTCATATCGGTTTAAAAGAAGCGGAGAAACAACAATATCTTGGTGCACGTAATGCCCATTTTGCAATTTTCCCCAATTCTGTGCTTTTCAAAAAACAACCGAAATGGGTGATGGCGGCAGAGTTAGTGGAAACCTCCAAACTTTGGGGGCGTATGGTGGCGGAAATCGAGCCAGAATGGATTGAGCCACTTGCCGAGCATTTGATAAAAAAATCCTATTCAGAACCGCGTTGGTCGAAATCTCGTGGGGCGGTGATTGCAGATGAGAAAGTCACGCTTTACGGCGTGCCGATTGTGGCTGCGCGACCAGTGAATTACGGTGCTATTGATCCAACGGTGAGCCGTGAGATCTTTATTCAATCTGCCTTAGTGGAAGGGGATTGGAATACTAAGCATAAATTCTTCAAAGAAAATCAACGACTCGTTCAAGAAGTAGAAGAGTTGGAACACAAAAGCCGCCGCCGCGATATTTTGGTGGATGATCGCACGCTTTTTGAATTTTACGATCAGCGTATTGGCACGGAAGTAGTTTCCCAAAAACATTTTGATACGTGGTGGAAAAAGGCGCAGCAAAAAGATCCTGAATTGCTTAATTTTGAACGTTCATTCTTGATTAATGATGATGCGGAACAAGTGAGCAAGCTGGATTTTCCGAATTTCTGGCATCAAGGTAATTTGAAACTCAAACTGACGTATCAATTTGAACCAGGTACCGATGCGGATGGGGTGACCGTGCATATTCCGTTGCCATTGCTCAACCAAGTGGAAATGACCGGCTTTGATTGGCAAATTCCAGGTTTCCGTGAAGAGCTGGTGATTGCGTTGATTAAATCTCTGCCGAAATCTTATCGCCGTAACTTCGTGCCTGCACCTAATTATGCTCAAGCTTTTTTTAGTCGAGCCGTGCCGTTGGAAAAACCGTTATTAGATACGCTGATTTATGAATTGCGTCGTATGACGGGCGTTACCGTAGAAGCGGAACATTGGAATTGGGAACAAATCCCAAGCCATTTGAAAATGACGTTCCGCGTGGTGGATGAAAACGGCAAGAAAATTGCCGAATCCATGAATTTGGATGAGCTGAAATTTAACTTAAAAGATCGTGTGCAGGAAAGTATTTCTGCTGTAGCAGATGATGGCATTGAGCAAAGCGGGCTGCATATTTGGAGTTTTGCAGATTTACCACAATGTTACGAACAAAAACAACGTGGTTTCAGCGTCAAAGCGTTCCCAGCCATCGTAGATGAAAAAGATGCCGTAGGTATCAAACTGTTTGAAACAGAGTTTGAGCAAGCGGTGGCGATGCAACAAGGTTTACGCCGCTTGTTGTTACTCAATGTACCGTCACCGATTAAATATCTGCATGAAAAATTGCCGAATAAAGCCAAATTGGGGCTGTATTTTACCCCGTTCGGTCGTGTGTTGGATTTGATTGATGACTGTATCGCTTGTGCGGTGGATAAACTGATTGCCGATTTTGGTGGTTTTGTGTGGGATGAAGCCGGTTTTGAAAAATTACGTGATTTCGTTCGAGAAAACCTTAACGAAGTGACCGTGGATATTGCGCAGAAAGTGGAACAAATCCTATCTCTCAATCACGCCTTAAACCAACGTTTAAAAGGCAAAATGGATTTTACTATGGCCTTTGCGTTTTCTGATATTAAGGCGCAATTAAGCGGGCTGATTTATCCAGGTTTTGTGCAAAAGAGCGGTTATGATCGCCTACCGGATTTACAGCGCTATCTGCAAGCCATTGATAAACGTATTGATAAGTTGGCTCAAGATGTAAACCGTGATCGTGCGGCGATGCTACGCGTAGAACAAGTGCAACAGGCTTACCAACAATTACTGGCTAAACTGCCGAAATCTAAACCAATTTCCGATGAAATTGCAGAAATTCGCTATATGATTGAGGAATTGCGCGTGAGTTTATTTGCGCAGCAATTAGGCACGAAGTATCAGGTGTCGGATAAGCGGATTTTGAATTTTATTACAATGATGGTGTAGAACGTTTAAGTTTAATTGAACTAGAGGAAAATATGAAACTTATAGAACTAAAGGTAACTAAGCTATTTGGTATTTTAGATTACCACATCAAATTTGATAGCTCAGAGATTTTAATAATAACAGGACCAAATGGGTATGGTAAAAC
>CAJPKS010000158.1:0-4341 GCA_905371285.1 Haemophilus sp. HMSC068C11
TAATCATGGCGATTTTAATTAATAAAGAGACAAAAGTAATTTGCCAAGGTTTCACTGGTGCACAAGGGACATTTCACAGCGAGCAGGCATTGGCTTATGGCACAAAGTTAGTGGGTGGCGTTTCACCGAATAAAGGTGGAACAACTCACTTAGGTTTGCCGGTATTTAATACAGTGCGTGAAGCGGTGCAAGCTACAGGGGCTACGGCAACCATGATTTATGTGCCCGCACCATTTTGCAAAGATGCCATTTTAGAAGCCATTGATGCAGGCATTCAGCTAGTAGTCTGTATTACAGAAGGCATTCCAACATTGGATATGTTGTTGGTAAAACAAAAATTAAATGAAACGGGTGTCGTGATGATCGGCCCAAATTGTCCAGGCGTGATTACACCGGATGAATGTAAGATTGGTATTATGCCGGGCAATATTCATAAAAAAGGCAGAGTAGGGATTGTTTCTCGTTCAGGTACTTTGACTTATGAAGCGGTAAAACAAACGACAGATGAAGGTTTCGGTCAATCTACTTGTGTAGGGATCGGTGGCGATCCTATTCCAGGATCTAACTTCATTGATATTCTTAAACGGTTCCAAGAAGATCCTGAAACTGAAGCTATCGTGATGATTGGTGAAATCGGTGGCTCTGCAGAAGAAGAGGCGGCAGCGTTCATTAAATTTCATGTAACAAAACCTGTGGTGGCTTATATCGCAGGTGTAACAGCACCAAAAGGCAAGCGTATGGGACACGCGGGAGCGATTATCAGCGGTGGAAAAGGAACAGCGGCAGATAAAATTGCAGCACTTGAAGCTGCTGGTGTGAAGACAGTGAGAAGTCTCGCTGAAATTGGTTCAGCTCTCCGTGAATTGTTGAAATAAAAACTAAAAAAATAGACCGCACTTTGGATGAGTTTTCAAAGTGCGGTCGTTTTTTATAACAAATCCTTATAACTACATCTAAATCGGTGTATAATCTCGTCAGTTTTTTAAGGACAAAATTATGAGCCAATTTTTCTATATCCACCCTGAAAATCCGCAAGCACGTTTGATTAATCAAGCGGTAGAAATTTTGCGTCAAGGTGGCGTCATTGTGTATCCGACAGATTCGGGTTATGCCTTGGGTTGTATGATAGGCGATAAACATGCGATGGATCGTATTGTGGCGATTCGTAAATTGCCAGAAGGGCATAATTTTACGTTGGTATGTAGCGATTTATCCGAGCTTTCAACCTATGCAACGGTCAGTAATGTGGCTTATCGCTTAATTAAAAACAATACACCGGGGCGTTATACTTTTATTTTGACGGCAACGAAAGAGCTTCCTCGTCGATTAATGACGTCAAAACGCAAAACGATTGGCTTGCGTGTACCAGATAATCAAATAGCCTTAGATTTATTGAAGGCATTAGGTGAACCGATTTTATCTTGCTCACTGATGTTGCCTGATAATGAACATATGACTTACTCCGATCCCGAAGAAATTCGTGAATGTTTAGAACGCCAAGTGGATTTAATTATTCATGGTGGTTATTTAGGTCAAGAGCCAACAACGGTGGTAGATTTAACGGAAGAATCGCCAGTAATTTTACGTGAAGGAAGTGGTAGTACCGATCCTTTCATTTAACTTATTTTAGACGCTTGGGAAAGCGACAAAGGAAAACAGATGAAACCTATTCAAAAAACAGTCAGACAAGAACGTGAAAAACAAGCGGGAAAACAACCGCACTTTGAGCGTAAAGATCGTAAAAGTGCGGTCAATTCTGACATCAAATCAACTCCTAAGGCTAAGGTGGCTAAGCCATCTCGTCAATCTACTGTAGAAGGTGAAAAATTACAGAAAGTGCTTGCACGAGCAGGACAAGGCTCTCGTCGTGAAATTGAAGCAATGATTGCTGAAAATCGAGTGAGTGTCGATGGCAAAATGGCGACCCTTGGCGATCGTATCGATGTACATTCCGGTGTAAAAGTGCGTATTGATGGTCGTATCATTAATCTTCAACAAGCACAAAAAGAAGTATGCCGTGTATTAATGTATTACAAACCAGAAGGTGAACTTTGTACGCGTAGTGATCCAGAAGGTCGTCCAACTGTGTTCGATCGTTTACCACGCTTAAATGGCGCAAGATGGATTGCGGTAGGCCGTTTGGATATTAATACTTCAGGCTTATTGCTTTTCACAACAGATGGCGAATTAGCTAACCGTTTAATGCACCCAAGCCGTGAAGTTGAACGTGAGTATTCTGTGCGTGTATTTGGTCAAGTGGACGACGCCATGTTAGCGCGTTTACGTAAAGGCGTGCAGTTGGAAGATGGTCCAGCCAATTTCAAAGAAATCAAATTTGCAGGTGGTGTGGGGATTAACCAATGGTACGATGTGACTTTAATGGAAGGTCGTAACCGTGAAGTGCGTCGTTTATGGGAGTCACAAGGTATTCAAGTGAGCCGTTTAATTCGTATTCGTTACGGTAACATTAAGCTGATGAAAGGTTTACCGCGAGGTGGTTGGGAAGAAATGGATTTGGAAAACGTCAACTATTTACGTGAATTAGTGGGCTTACCGCCTGAAACCGAAACTAAATTGGATGTGACAAAACCCCGTCGTCGACCAAAATCAGGTCAAATTCGTAAAGCAGTAAAACGTTATACTGAGTTAAGTAAACGCTATAAAAAATAGGTGGTATTCGCGATGAAAATGCAGCAACTCCGCTACATTGTTGAGATTGTAAACCAAAATTTAAATGTGACTGAAGCCGCAAATGCGCTTTATACCTCTCAACCCGGTATCAGTAAACAAGTTCGCTTGTTAGAAGATGAATTAGGTTTAGAGATTTTTGAGCGTAATGGTAAACACATTAAATCCATTACGCCAGCGGGTAAAAAAATTGTCGCCATTGCTCGTGAGCTTTTGGTGAAAGCCCAAAGCATTAAATCGGTTGCCAATGAATATACTTGTCCGAATCATGGCGTGTTACGCATTGCGACAACCAACACACAAGCACGTTATATGCTGCCAGCCGTAGTGGAACGTTTCTCTAAACAATATCCGGATGTAAGTTTGCATATTCATCAAGGTTCACCGACGCAAATTCACGATGCGTTGATTTCGGGCGAAGTGGATTTAGCGATCACAACAGAAGCGCCGTATCTTTTTGATGATTTGATTCAACTGCCTTGCTATTTGTGGAATCGTTCGGTAATTGTTAAACCCGATCATCCTTTAGCAAAAGTGAAAAATCTTACTGTTGAGGAGTTAGGCAAATATCCGTTAGTCACTTATACCTTCGGTTTTACCGGTGTGTCTGATTTGGATTATGCGTTTAACCGCGCGGGGATTCTGCCGAATATTGTGTTTACCGCAACGGATGCTGATGTGATTAAAACTTATGTGCGTTTAGGATTAGGTGTGGGTATCATGGCATCTATGGCACATACACCAGCAGATAAGGATTTAGTGGCGATTGATGCAGGGCATTTGTTCCGTGCGAGTATGACGCAAATTGCGTTTAAACATAGTACTTTCTTACGCAACTATATGTATGACTTTATTGAATTTTTCTCTCCACACTTAACTCGCCCAATGGTTGAAAAAGCAGAGAAATTGCGTGATAACAGCGCGGTGAAGAAATTGTTTGATAATGTTGAATTAGAAGTGAAATAAGCATAGAAAAATATAAAAGTGCGGTCAGAATTTAATGTGAATTCTGACCGCTCTTTTTTTACAATAAAAATAAATGTGGCACTAAGTTCATGACGATAACTGTTGCAATGGAAAGCAATAATCGTGATGAGCCAAAGATAAAGCCGCGATTGGTACCGTTATCAAATTTTACTAATAAATTCGCCATCGCGGTTAAAGCATAGACTTCAATTACCGTGAAGATGACCAAATAAATATAAGCAGAAACCACAGAAATATATTTCAACGTAATGAACCAAGGTAAGATAATGCCAATGGTCAAGATTGGTGCCACCCATAGGGTTTGTTTAATCGTTAAATTAATTTTTCGAGAAAAATAACTTTGTAATGACATGGTCAGTAAACCATTCACAAAAAGTGCAATGGGGGAGTGTTCCGGCATGCCTAATTTGTTATCAAAAAGAAACGGGAAGATTACAAAGAATGATGTTGAAATGGAAAGAGGAATAAACAACATCAAATGCACCAATAAAAATTCTTTGGTGATGATTTCTTTTATTTGGGCAAAGCGAAATTTCACTAAGGTTTGCAAAGTTTGGATTTGATAAAACGGTTTAACCATTAGGGCAAGAGAACCGCTTCCATCGCAAAGCAGACCCAAATCAACCATTCAATGTGATTATATTTGATAAATGGAATCACTAACAA
>CAJPKS010000159.1:0-4329 GCA_905371285.1 Haemophilus sp. HMSC068C11
GAAGAAAATTTTGTAATCGTTTACATTTTGGAGCAAAAATATGAGCGAAACCATATTTGAACCGACAGATCATCCGCATCGTCGTTATAATCCGTTAATTGACCAATGGGTTTTAGTCTCGCCACATCGTGCTAAACGTCCATGGCAGGGGCAACAAGAAAAAGTGAGTGAGGAACAAAAGCCAAGTCATGATCCAAACTGTTATCTTTGCCCTCGTAATAAGCGTATTACAGGTGAACCGAATCCGGATTACCATAAACCTTATGTATTCAAAAATGATTTCTCGGCTTTATTAGAAGATACACCAGCGCCAGCGCAATCAGCCGATCCTCTTTTCCAAATGAGCCAAGCTCGTGGTGAAAGCCGTGTTATTTGTTTTTCACCAGATCACAGCAAAACCTTGCCATTATTGACCGCACTTGAAATTGAAGAAGTGATTAAAGTGTGGCAAGAGCAATTGCGTGAACTGGGTCAAAAATATCAGTGGGTACAGATTTTCGAAAATAAAGGCGCAGCAATGGGATGTTCCAATCCACATCCGCACGGACAAATTTGGGCAAATAGCTTTTTACCGAATGAAGTCACGCGTGAAGATGTTGCTCAACGAAATTATTATGAAAAACACGGTTCGGTGCTTTTAGTGGATTACGTTCAAAAAGAATTAGAGAAAAAAGAACGTATTGTGGTGGAAACCGAGCATTGGGTTGCGGTGGTGCCTTATTGGGCGGTGTGGCCGTTTGAAACCCTGTTATTGCCAAAAGTGCATGTAAAACGCTTAACAGAATTAACCGAGGCTCAAGCTAAAGATCTTGCCGTGATATTGAAAAAACTGGCAACAAAATACGATAACTTATTTGAAACGTCTTTCCCTTATTCGATGGGCTTCCATGCAGCACCATTTAATGGTGAAGATAACGAACATTGGCAGCTTCATGCACATTTTTATCCGCCATTGTTGCGTTCAGCTACGGTTCGCAAATTTATGGTGGGCTATGAAATGCTAGGCGAAAGCCAACGTGACCTCACCGCTGAACAAGCAGCAGAAAGATTACGTGCGTTAAGCGAAGTACATTATAAAGAACGTTAAGAAATCCTTTCCCTCTTGAATTAAGAGGGAGTGTAAAAGATAAAGGAAAATAATATGACTCCAGTCCAAAAATCCCAACACATTTTTACTCAAAAATATAACAAGCAACCGGAACTGACTGTATATGCGCCAGGTCGTGTAAACATTATCGGCGAACATACCGACTACAATGATGGCTTTGTGATGCCTTGTGCGATCAATTATGGTACAGCCATTGCGGGATCAAAACGTGCTGATCATATTTGGAATGTTTATGCGGCAGATCTTGATCTTGAGGATACCTTTTCTCTTGATGAGGATTTCCCTCAAAGTGAGCAAAAATGGGCGAATTATGTGCGTGGTGTCGTAAAATTTATTCAAGAACGTTGCCCACAATTTAAACAAGGCGCTGATTTGGTCATTTCTGGCAATGTGCCTCATTCTTCCGGTTTAAGTTCTTCTGCAGCGCTTGAAGTGGCGACGGGTAAGTTCTGCCAACAACTCAGTGATTTACCTTTAACACATACAGAAATTGCTTTAATTGGTCAAAAAGCTGAAAACAAATTTGTAGGCGCAAATTGCGGGAACATGGATCAATTAATTTCCGCTTTAGGACAAAAAGATCATCTCTTAATGATTGATTGTCGTAGCTTAGAAACTCAACCAACGCCTGTGCCGAAAGATGTCGCTGTTATTATTGTGAACTCAAATGTACCGCATGATTTGGTGACAGGTGAATACAATACACGCCGTTGGCAATGTGAAAAAGCTGCAGAATTCTTTGGCGTAAAAGCGTTACGTGATGTATCAGTAGAAGAATTTCAAAAAAGAGAAGCAGAATTGACTGCACTTAATCCGTTAGTTGCCAAACGTGCACGCCATGTGGTGACTGAAAACCAACGCGTACTTGATGCCGTTGAAGCATTAAAACATAACGATTTAACAAAATTAGGCGAATTAATGGGGCAATCTCACGAATCAATGCGTGATGATTTTGAGATTACCGTGCCGCAAATCGATTATCTTGTTGAGCTCGCTCAATTAGTCATTGGTAAAACCGGTGGTGCGAGAATGACCGGCGGTGGTTTCGGTGGTTGCATTGTTGCCCTTGCGCCTCATGATAAAGTCGAAGCCGTGCGTAAAATCATTGCCGATAATTATGAAAAACAAACTGGCTTAAAAGAAGATTTCTACGTTTGCACTGCCTCACAAGGAGTGAGTCTATGCTAGAAAAAACGGCGTTCAATGCACCAGATGGACAGCCTTATCAACTTGTTCAACTCACCAATTCGAATGGCATGGCCGTGCAATTTATGGATTGGGGAGCCACTTGGCTTTCTTGTAAAGTCCCTGTAAATGGTGAGTTGCGAGAAGTGTTACTTGGCTGCAAAGTAGAAGATTATCCTCGTCAAACCGCTTATTTGGGTGCAAGCGTAGGACGCTATGCAAATCGTATCGCTAACGCCCAATTTGAATTGGGTGAGCGAACAATCCAGCTGGTCGCGAATCAAGGCAAACATCAATTACATGGTGGTAAAGAAGGCTTTGATAAACGCCGTTGGAAGGTGGAAGAGTGCGGTCAGAATTTTGTGCGTTTTTCCCTTGTGTCTCCCGATGGTGATCAAGGTTTTGAAGGTAATGTTAAAGCTAATGTGATTTACACGCTGACCGATGAAAATAGTGTAAAAATTGAATACGAAGCAGAAAGCGATAAAGATACCGCGCTGAACTTAACAAACCACGCTTATTTCAATTTAGAAAATGCCGAGCAGGGCAGTGATGTGCGAAATCATACACTACG
The DNA here is from genome assembly GCA_905371285.1 of Haemophilus sp. HMSC068C11. Lineage (GTDB taxonomy): Bacteria > Pseudomonadota > Gammaproteobacteria > Enterobacterales > Pasteurellaceae > Haemophilus_D. The sequence goes on from CAJPKS010000159.1 coordinate 2,868, forward strand.
CCTTAATGCGGATTTCTATTTACCGGTTGATGGTGAAGGCATCCCAAATTCACCACTTAAGCATGTGGTGAATACCAGCTTTGATTTTCGTGTTGCAAAACCACTCGCACAAGATTTTCAGCAAGGCGATCAAGTGGTGACAAAAGGTTACGATCATTCCTTTATCGTCAATAAAGCATGGCAAAAGCCTTGTGTATTATTGACTTCCCCTAATGAAGATTTAAGCCTTGAAGTGCTCACGTCCCAAGCTGCATTACAGGTTTATACGGGAAACTATCTTGCAGGCACTCCAACTCGTGAAGGTGGCGCTTATCAAGATTTCAGCGGCATAGCCCTTGAAACCCAATGCCTACCCGATACCCCAAACCATCCAGAATGGCAAAATTATGGCGGTATTCAAAAAGCAGGTGAACGCTATTACCAGTGGACAGAGTTTAGGTTTAAATAGGTAATCCTTGAAAGTGCGGTTAAAAACTATTGTGTTTTTAACCGCACTTTATTTTCAGCCATTTAGCTTAAGTTTTTTGCGATTTTTGTCAAAATGTGCTACTTTTTACGCAGTCAATCCGACAGTAACACATTTAATTTTATGAACGAAGAACATTCGAGTAATCAAACTGAAACAACTAAAAAGTCTTTTTTCCAATCACTTATTGGCCGCTTTTTCCAAGGTGAGCTGAAAAACCGTGAAGAACTCGTGGAAGTGATTCGCGATTCAGAACAAAACGATTTAATCGATCAAAACACTCGCGAGATGATTGAAGGGGTAATGGAAATCGCTGAGCTTCGTGTACGCGATATCATGATTCCTCGCTCGCAAATTGTATTTATTGAGTCTAATCAAGATCTTGATGCGTGCTTAAACACGATTATTGAATCGGCGCACTCTCGCTTTCCAGTGATTGCAGATACAGATGATCGCGATAATATTGAAGGTATTTTACACGCGAAAGATTTACTCAAGTTTTTACGTGAAGATGCGGAGGAGTTCAAACTTTCCAAGTTATTACGTCCTGTTGTGATCGTGCCGGAAAGTAAACGTGTCGATCGTATGCTAAAAGAATTTCGTTCTGAACGTTTCCATATGGCGATTGTGGTAGATGAGTTCGGTGCGGTATCAGGTTTGGTGACCATCGAAGATATTCTCGAACAAATTGTCGGTGATATTGAAGACGAATTTGATGAGGAAGATGTCGCAGATATTCGTCAGCTTTCTCGTCATACTTATGCGGTGCGCGCGCTAACGGATATTGATGATTTTAATGCGCAATTTAATACGCATTTTGATGATGAAGAAGTGGATACCATTGGCGGTTTAATTATGCAAGCCTTTGGCTATTTGCCTAAGCGAGGTGAAGAAATTACCTTAGAAAATATTCAGTTTAAGGTGACTTCTGCCGATAGTCGTCGTTTAATTCAGGTACGCGTAACCGTGCCAGATGAGCATTTATCGGATATGGAA
>CAJPKS010000160.1:0-4312 GCA_905371285.1 Haemophilus sp. HMSC068C11
CTTTAATTACCTATACTTAATTTACCCCTAATCTTATTTTAATGTCAAGAATGATTTTTATATATTTTTTCATAAATAATATGAAGTTAATTGATTTTAAAATGGAGTGTTTTATATGATTTGGAGTGTTTTTTATGACATAAAAAAAGCCCTTTCAAAAAGGTGAAAGGGCAAAATATTTGGAGTCATACTATGAGTTGTTGAATTAACAAATCAGGTATGAAGTGTATTGTAGTACATTCTTTAACAAATGCAACAATTTTTTAACAAATTAATTGTGTGGATTGCGTGTGTTGGTGTTGACCAAGTTACGCATTAACAAAGCATAATCAAGTTGGACGTCTTGTGGTACATCTAAAAAGACAAAGTGACCATCGCCGAGTGCGGCTTCCACATTTTCGTTTTTGCGATTGAGCATTTTTTCAATCTTAAAGACGATGTTGCCTTGTGGCGTCATCATTTCCACTTCATCACCAAGCAAGAATTTATTTTTCACCGCTACTTCAGCCATGCCTTGTTCATTACGTTTACCGGTAAATTCACCGACAAATTGTTGGCGTTCAGAGATAGAGTAGCCATATTCGTAATTTTGGTATTCATCGTGAGTATGGCGACGTAAGAAACCTTCGGTATAGCCACGATGAGCAAGGGATTCCAACGTATCCATTAAGCTTTCATCAAATGGTTTGCCCGCAGCCGCATCATCAATGGCTTTGCGGTAAACTTGTGCGGTTCTTGCACAGTAATAGAATGATTTAGTACGGCCTTCGATTTTTAGAGAATGCACACCAAGTGCGGTCAATTTTTCCACGTGTTGTACTGCACGCAGATCTTTTGAGTTCATAAAGTAGGTGCCGTGCTCATCTTCAAAAGCGGTCATTTGCTCATCTGGCTTTTGTGATTCGGTATAAAGGAAAACTTTATCCGTTACCGCACCTTCGCCTAAAGTTGGCGCGACATTCTTCACTTCGATTTGTTGAGCAGGGTCGATTTTTGGCACGATGTTGCCCACTTCATCCGTAGTGCCTTCTTCCATTTTGTATTCCCAACGGCAAGCATTCGTGCAAGTACCTTGGTTTGGGTCGCGTTTGTTGATATAGCCAGAAAGTAAGCAACGACCGGAATACGCCATGCACAACGCACCATGTACGAAAATTTCGAGTTCGATATCGGGCACGTGTTGGCGAATTTCAGCGATCTCTTCAATGGACAATTCGCGCGATAAAATCACACGAGTTAACCCCATTTGTTTCCAGAATTTTACCGTTGCCCAGTTTACCGCATTCGCTTGTACAGAAAGATGAATATCAATATCCGGGAAGTTTTCGCGCACCAACATGATTAAGCCTGGGTCAGACATAATTAAGGCATCAGGACCCATGTCGATCACTGGTTGTAAATCTTTAATAAAGGTTTTGAGTTTGGAGTTGTGCGGTGCAATGTTTACGACCACATAGAATTTTTTGCCAAGCGCATGGGCTTCATCGATCCCGATTTTTAAATTGGCGTGATTAAATTCATTGTTACGTACACGTAAGCTGTAACGTGGTTGGCCTGCATAAACGGCATCCGCGCCATACGCGAAGGCGTAGCGCATGTTTTTAAGGGAGCCCGCTGGGGAGAGTAATTCAGGTTTAAATGGGGTTGTCATAATATTCTCTTGTCTGATTTCAGGTCAGTAGCTTGCTTTTGGCAAGCCGTATTAAAGGCCTGTATTTTAGGCGGATTTAGGGATTTGTAAAGTAAAAGTGCGGTTGGTTTTTCGATTGTTTTTTGAGGCGAGAAATAAAAAAGGCGAACTATTTGTTCGCCTTATCAAGATTGTATTTAATTAAATCGCCCAGCCGCCAGCATAGAATGCGACAAGCACAACAGCGATGATAATTGTGCCGATGTTGAGTTTTTTCACATCGCCACTCACGATACGACCAATCACTAATGCCGCAAAGCCAAGCATGATACCGGTTACGATGTTTGCGGTTAGCACGATGAATACCGCACAAACTAAGCCGCTCATTGCGCCCACGAAATCATCGAAGTCTAATTTGCTCACATTGCTTAGCATTAATAAGCCCACATACATTAACGCCGGTGCAGTTGCATAACCTGGCACTAAGAAGGCAAGTGGTTGGAAAAATAACATTAATAAGAATAATACGCCGACCACGATAGCGGTGATACCCGTTTTACCGCCTGCGGCTGTCCCTGCTGCTGATTCAATATAAACAGCGGCTGGCGCAGTACCGAATAAACCTGAGAATAAGCTACTTACAGAGTCAGAGGTTAAGGCTTTGCCACCGTTGATGATTTGTCCGTCTTTATCTAATAAGTCCGCTTGACCTGCAACGGCACGAATAGTACCTGTTGCATCAAATACAGCAGTCATCACTAAAGCAAAGACAATGGGTAAAATGGCTGGTTGTAATGCACCTTGTAAATCTAATTGTAAGAAAAGTGAGTTTTCACCAAAGGTTGGCATTTTGAAGATTTGGCCATTGAATGTTACGTTTGGATCGAAGATTAAACCTACGATAGTAATTGCGATGATGGCCCATAAAATCCCGCCTTTCACTTTCATTTTTTCTAAGCCGATAATAAATGCAAGGCCAATTAAAGACATCATTACTGGGAACGAGGTGAAATCACCTAATTTAACTGGTAAACCCGCTTGGTTGCCGACCACTAAGCCTACGCCGTTTGCGGCGATTAAAAGTAAGAATAAGCCGATCCCGATCCCTGCACCATGCGCGATGCTTGATGGCAGGTTACGTAAGATCCAAGAGCGAATACCTGTCGCAGAGATTAAGGTGAATACCAAACCCATAAGGAATACAGCACCTAATGCCACAGGAATAGAAACATGTTGACCAATGACTAAGCTAAATGCGGTGAAGGCAGTTAATGAAATGGCACAACCGATCGCCATTGGCGCATTTGCCCAAAAGCCGATTAAAATCGAACCAAGCCCCGCCACTAAACAGGTTGCGATAAACACTGATTCAGCCGGAAAGCCTGCATCACCAAGCATTTTAGGCACAACAATCACGGAATACACCATGGCTAAGAAGGTGGTTAAACCCGCAATGATTTCTTGACGAACCGTTGAACCGCGTTTGCTGAGTTCAAAGGTTTTTTCTAAACTTGACATAAAGTCCCCTTAGGCTAATAATCAAAAAAAGACGTGCTATTTTATAGCAAATTATTTAAAAGTAAACGTTTGCGCAATCGTTTTTTTGTCGGTCTGGCGGGAAAGTGCGGTCAGTTTTGAGGATGTTTTTCGCATATTTTTTTATCGACTAAAAACTGCTATACTCTGAAAGTTTTTAACGTAATCAAAAAAGGAAAAACAATGGCTGATTTTAATCAAATTTTAACGCCAGGCGATGTAGATGCCGGCATTATCAATGTGGTAAATGAAATTCCAGAAGGTAGCTGCCACAAAATCGAATGGAACCGTAAAGTTGCAGCGTTCCAATTAGACCGTGTTGAGCCAGCGATCTTCGCAAAACCAACTAACTATGGTTTTATTCCACAAACTTTAGACGAAGATGGCGATGAGTTAGATGTTTTATTATTAACTCGCCAACCACTTGCGACCGGTGTATTCCTTGAAGCAAAAGTAATCGGTGTGATGAAATTCGTTGATGATGGCGAAGTGGACGATAAAATCGTTTGTGTGCCAGCAGATGACCGCGATACCGGCAATGCATATAACAGCCTTGCTGATGTGCCAGCGCAATTAATCAAACAAATTGAATTCCACTTCAACAACTACAAAGCATTGAAAAAACCAGGTTCAACGAAAGTGACTCACTGGGGCGATGTAGAAGAAGCGAAAGAAGTGATTCGTGAATCAATCAAACGTTGGAATGAGCGTTAATTTTTCATTTTAATGAATTGAAAAGGCATCAGATTGATGCCTTTTGTTTTTATAGATGAATAAAAATACAATTAAAATGAGCTACATACACTCCTAGACTCAGCATGTTTTTAACCGTACCCGTAATGAGATTGAACTGAAAAGTAAAATATAGTTGTGGAGAAAGGTTAACAGACAAAGAAGAAATGGAGTTAGAGATTTAATATAAACAAGAAAAAATAAAGGATTGGGTAAAGAGAGTAACCACTAATGAATAAAATTCTTCAAATTATTATTCTTTTAATACTGATATTTTTATGTTGTTTTTTTGTATTTTCATTAGGTTTAATAATATTTTCATTTGTTATGAATGGAGGTTCTATTTCTTTAGATGAGACAATGGAAATAATAGTTTTTTGCTTTAAATTGTTTTCATTAGGTTCTCCTTTGATA
>CAJPKS010000161.1:0-4300 GCA_905371285.1 Haemophilus sp. HMSC068C11
TGGGTTCTTGGTGGGCGTATTATGAGCTCGGCTGGGGCGGTTGGTGGTTCTGGGATCCGGTAGAAAACTCTTCTTTAATGCCTTGGCTAGCAGGAACAGCATTAATCCACTCCTTAGCGGTGACTGAAAAACGTGGCTCTTTTAAAGCTTGGACAGTGCTTTTGGCGATCCTTGCTTTCTCGCTTTGCTTACTAGGTACGTTCTTAGTTCGTTCCGGTATCTTAGTGTCAGTACATGCCTTTGCTTCAGATCCAACACGTGGTTTATATATTCTTGCTTATTTGGTTGTGGTAATTGGTGGTTCTTTAACCTTGTACGCTTACAAAGGCAACCAAATTCGTTCGCGTGATAATGCAGAACGCTATTCTCGCGAAACCTTACTGTTATTAAATAACATCCTATTAATGACCGCACTTTGTGTGGTGTTCTTAGGGACGTTATTGCCGTTAGTTCACAAACAATTAGGTTTGGGCTCTATTTCAATCGGTGCGCCATTCTTTGATCAAATGTTCTTGATTATTATGACCCCATTTGCCTTATTACTGGGTATCGGACCATTAGTAAAATGGCGTCGCGATCAGTTCTCTGAAATTCGTACACCGGTTGTTGTGAGTGTCATTGTGATGGCGATTGCAGGTTTTGCTTTGCCGTATTTCCTACAAAATAAACTCACCGTCAGTGCTGTGCTTGGTACCATGATGTCCGTCATTATTGTGTTACTGAGTCTCTACGAAATGAAACAACGGGCAACACACCGCGAATCTTTCTTTAAAGGCATCACTAAACTTTCTCGTTCCCATTGGGGGATGATTTTAGCTCACCTTGGTGTAGCCATGACCGTTTGGGGAATTGCTTTTAGTCAAAACTTCAGTGTAGAACGTGATGTGCGAATGGCTGTGGGCGATACGGTACAGATTGCTAATTATGACTTCAAATTTGCTGGCGTGAGTGATGCAAATGGCCCTAACTATATGGGCGGTAAAGCACAAATCGACATTTCAAAAGATGGTAAACCGGAAGCTACGTTATTCGCTGAAAAACGTTTTTATACCGTCAGTAAAATGCCAATGACGGAAGCAGCAATTAATTGGGGCTTTACTCGCGATCTTTATGTCGCCTTGGGCGAAAAAATAGATGATAACTCATGGGCGCTACGTCTTTACTATAAACCATTTATCCGTTGGATTTGGATTGGCGGATTGTTTATGGCATTAGGTGGCTTGCTCTGTATGTTTGACCGTCGTTATCGTTTTAGTCGATTAGTTAAACAGTCTTAATTGTAATAAGGGGCGTATTGCCCTAGAAATAGATGTGAAATTGATAGTGTTATGAATAAAAAACTACTTATCCCACTTATTGTTTTTCTTGCCGTGGCGGCAGCTTTTTTAGTTCAGTTAGGACGCAATGCGCAAGGTGATGATCCAAAAGCGTTAGAATCTGCTCTTGTGGGGAAACCTGTACCACAGAAAACATTAACGGATTTATTGGAAAATAAAACCTACGGTAATGAAATTTTCCAACAAGGTAAACCGATTCTCTTAAATGTGTGGGCAACTTGGTGTCCAACTTGTTATGCTGAGCATCAATATTTGAATCAATTGGCTAAACAAGGCGTGACAATCATTGGTATCGACTATAAAGATGAATCACTAAAAGCTGTAAAATGGCTAAAAGATTTAGGCAATCCTTACAGTCTTGTACTTAAAGATGAAAAAGGTTCTTTTGCATTAGATTTGGGTGTTTACGGTGCACCGGAAACATTTATCGTTGATGGTAAAGGCGTGATTCATTATCGCTTAGCCGGTGATGTGAATGAACGCGTTTGGAATGAGACCTTAAAACCGATTTATGACAAACTCGCGGAGAAACCATAATGAAAAAATCATGGCTTTTTTTAACCGCACTTTTTGTGAGTATCTCAGCGACTGCCTCTATTGATGCACTAAATTTTGCCTCGCCAGAGCAAGAAAAGGATTATCATCAATTAACGCAAGAGCTTCGTTGCCCTCAATGTCAAAATAACAATATTGCCGATTCGAATGCAACCATTGCAGTAGATATGCGTGGTAAAGTGTTTGAGCTGTTACAAGAAGGCAAAAATCGAAATGAAGTTGTCGATTATATGATTCAACGTTATGGCAATTTTGTGACTTATGATCCTCCAATGACGATGTCAACAATCGTATTATGGATTGCCCCAATTTTGTTAGTGTTGATTGGGATTTTATTTATATTTAAACGTAAATCAAAAAGCCCAAGTGCGGTCAATTCTGACGCGATTTTAGATGACGAAGAGAATGCGCGTTTATCGGCTTTACTCAAAGAAAAGGATAAATAATGAATTTTGCATTAAGTATTATTGTGCTCACTTTAGTGGTGGCATTGATTTGTTTTTATCCCTTGTTGCGTTCTGTTAAAGCAAAAGAAGATAAAAAGCGTGATGAATTAAATAAAGCACTGTATTTTTCTCGCTTAAAAGAGATTGAGCAAGATAATCAGCAAGGCTTAGTTGAGAATGTTGAACAACTCAAACAAGAGCTACAGAAAACATTATTGGAAGATATTCCTCAACAAGAGACTCAAACCATCGATAAAAATGCCAAAAATTACGGTAAGTTGTGGTTTGTTTCTGGTTTATTAGGTTTAGCCATTATTGCTGGTGCGGCTTATTTCCCTCTGGGATCTTGGAAAGCCGAGGATATGATGGAAAAAACATTGGCAAAATTACCTTATTTCTTTGAACGAATCAAAGAAGAAGACACAAACCCAATGACGGATGCAGAAATGCAGCAATTTTCGACCGCGCTTCGTTTGGATTTACAAAAAACACCAAAGGATGCTAAAAAATGGTGGTTGTTAGGTCAGGTAGGAATGAATTTAGGTAATGGAAAATTAGCCTTTGATAGTTACCAACAAGCGAATAAGCTTGAGCCGGATAATTTAGATTATAAGCTTTCTTATGCGCGTATGTTAATGTCTTCTGAAGATCAAACGGATAAACTGAAAGGTAATCAGCTTTTACGTGAGATTATTCGTCAAGATCATTCTAATCCTGAAGCATTAAGTTTACTGGCTTTCAGTTATTTTGAAGGTGAGGATTATAAAATGGCAGCCGTCACCTGGGCAATGATGTTACGTTTATTGGAGCCCGATGATCCTCGCGTGCCAATGCTTGAGAAGAGTATTCGTGCGGCACGTGATGCCCTTGCTTTACAGGAAGAAGAAAAAGCAAAAAGTGTCACACCGGAGAAATAATGAAACCTCAATTATTAGGTTTTCACCATATTGCAATTATTGCTTCGAACTATGCACGTTCGAAGCATTTTTATATGGAGATTTTAGGGGCAAAACAGCTAAATGAAACTTATCGGGCAGAACGAGATAGTTATAAATTAGATTTAAGTTTTCCTGATGGGAGTCAAATAGAGCTATTTTCTTTCCCAAATCCGCCTCAAAGAGTCACCAACCCTGAAGCCTGCGGTTTACGGCATTTAGCATTCAAAGTCGATAATATTGATGAGTACGTAGCTTATCTTTTAGAGAAAGGTGTCTCTTGTGAACCAATTCGGGTTGATGAATTAACTAGAATGAAGTACACTTTCTTCCGAGACTCGGATTATTTACCAATTGAATTATACGAGAACAATTATTAGCTTAGGGAATCACATTAGTATTATGAGTCATATTAAGAAAAAAATTGGGATTTACTCATTTTGTATTTTGGCATCAACAGCTGTTTTGGCCGAAGGTAGTAGTGTTGTATATGCAACAAAAGTGAAAACACCTGAAAATAATCTTTCAGTCAATGTTTCTGAAAGTAATGTTTCTGAAACCGTGAAATATATTGATGGAAAAGGACAGCGAAGTTTAGATCCTAAATCTGAAAAAGATATGGAAGAGTTGGCCAATAGCGTTGAATTTGAAGTATATAAATTTAATGAAACTGCGGCATCAAAAACAACGTTTCTTTCACCCGCAGGGATTTGTAGTGGTTTTAAAAGTGATGATGGCGTAGATGTCACTAACACCAGTAATTATTACATTAAACCTAATGATGCCAGCGAATATTATGGCAGTGTGTTAGGTGCAACGATTTATAAAAAAGGCGAAACAAAACATTCACAGTATGTGCCTGTTTATGCAATCAGAAATGCGAATGTAGCAAAATACATTGAGCAAAATGAGGATCCGAACATTAGAAAAAAAGCCAATGCTCGGATTAAAGAAGGCAGAGAAACACTCAATAAAGTAGTTTGTGATAAAAGGTAGTATTATGAAAAAATTAATTTCTATTGCAGCA
>CAJPKS010000162.1:0-4280 GCA_905371285.1 Haemophilus sp. HMSC068C11
CGAACGGGTTCGGTTTTTTTGCCAATTCTTCAGGCAATTCGCCAAAAACCTGTTCGTGCGCGGACACTTCACAGTGTTCAGATGAATGCATTGGGACAAGCGGTAGAGCTAAAATAAGTTCGTCTTCCACTGCACCAAGTAAATCTATTTCACCAAACTCATTAAATTCGATTGGCTCATAAATTTCCGGCAAGTCATCAGCCTGATCCCAATTAGCCACTGGACTATACATAAAATGACATTCCAATGTTTGTTTGAATGGCTCGCCACAACGTTGACACTCTAATTCAACATCAACTTGTACTTGCCCTTTCATCACCACTAATTTTTGTGGATCAATATAAAACGATAATGTTACCTGTGCATCGCTGAGCACTTTCCCCGTAGATTCAGCTAAACGCACTAACTGACTAGCGGTATAATAACCATCATAATCAATTCTTTGTTGAGCGTCTTTAACCGGATCAACGGTTAGGGGTAGTTTTACCTTTTGCATAGGGTGCGAATATTACCTGTTGTCAATAAAATAGTCAAAGGAAATTCGCACTAATTATGAGAAAAGTTCAATCGCTATCTAAACTTTCTCTAGATTTATGCCTTTGCAAAGTGCGGTCATTTTTTCCTGTGTTTTACTCGGCATGCTCACTTAAGAAGCCACCACTTTGGTGTTTCCAAAGGCGAGCATAAAGGCCATTTTGTTCAAGCAATTCTGCGTGAGTCCCTTGCTCGACAATTTGTCCTTTATCTAACACGATTAAACGATCCATTGCCGCAATAGTGGATAAACGGTGAGCAATGGCAATAACCGTTTTATTTTCCATCATCTTATCAAGACTTTCTTGGATCGCCACTTCCACTTCGGAGTCTAGTGCACTGGTCGCTTCATCCAACAGTAAAATTGGCGCATCTTTTAACATGACACGCGCAATAGCAATACGTTGGCGTTGACCACCCGACAGTTTCACCCCACGTTCACCAACATGGGCATCATAGCCTTTTCTATCCTGTGCATCGCTGAGATAAGGAATGAAATCTGCCGCTTCCGCACGTTTAGCTGCATTTATCATTTCTTCGTCCGTCGCTGTTGGGCGACCATAAATGATGTTATCGCGGACAGAACGGTGTAAAAGTGAAGTATCTTGTGTCACTAAACCAATCTGACTACGAAGACTTTCTTGGCTTACATCTAAAATATTTTGACCATCAATGGTAATTGAACCTTCTTGCGCTTCATAGAAACGTAAAAGTAAATTCACAATGGTTGATTTACCTGCACCAGAACGACCAATTAAGCCCACTTTTTCACCCGGTTTGATAGTGAGATTAAAATGGTTAAGTAACGGTTTATTTGGATCATAGGCAAACGAGATATCGTTAAATTTGATTTCGCCTTGTTTTACTTCTAACGCAACACAATTTGGCTTATCAACAATGGTGTGTGGTTTGGTTAGCGTTGCCATACCATCATTCACCGTCCCGATGTTTTCAAATAAGCGAGCAGATTCCCACATAATCCAACGAGAAAGTCCGTTCACACGTAATGCCATCGCGGTTGCAGTTGCCACTGCTCCCACGCCTACTTGACCGTTTTGCCATAACACCACACCTAAAATTGCAGTGCTTAACGTTAAGAAGATATTGGTTGCGTAAGTTAAGGTATCTAATGAACTTGCCAAACGCATTTGTGCATGAACGGTGACCATAAATTCTTCCATGGAACGTTTTGCATAATTCGCTTCTCTCGCATCATGTGAAAATAGTTTTACCGTTGCAATATTTGAGTAAGCATCCGTAATACGCCCAGTCATTAAAGATCGCGCATCGGCTTGTCGTTGTGCTGTTTTCGCTAAACGTGGAATAAGCAAACGTAAAATAGTCACAAATGCCACAATCCATAAAAAAAACGGCACTAAAAACCAGGTATCTAAAGCCGCAAGTACCAAGCCTGAAGTAATAAAATACACGGCAACATACACCAGCATATCCGCAATGGTCATCACCGTATCACGCACCGCAAGGGCGGTTTGCATCACTTTAGCCGATACACGACCTGCAAATTCATCTTGGTAGAAGCTTAAGCTTTGTCCTAGCATCAAACGGTGGAAATTCCAACGCAAACGCATTGGGAACACCCCTTGTAGCGTTTGTAAGCGTACATTCACGCCCACAAATGACCATACAATACTGAAAATCAGCAAGGCTGCCATACCCGCAAGCAGATGCCCTTTTTCTTGCCAAAGCGTGGTTGGCGTATAAGCACCCAGCCAATCCACTAATAAGCCCATGAATTGGAAAAGTAAGGCTTCCATCACGCCAGTACCGACCGTCAATACCGCGAGTAAAAAGATCCAGCCTTTCATGCCATCAATGCTTGACCAAATAAAACGGAACAAGCCTTTTTCAGGCGTCGTTGGATTGCTTTCCGGATAAGGATTTAAACGGTTTTCAAACCATGAAAATATTTTATTAAACATAACAATACCTTAAAAAATTAAAGGCGACAGTGCCGCCTAAAGTGCGGTCATTATAGCGTAAGTTTTGAACGATGGGCTAGGTTTTGCGAAATTGGCTCGGTGAAAGCCCATAAATTGCTTTAAATGCCTTACTAAAATGCGCTTCTGATTGATACCCTACTTCAAGAGCAATCGCTAAAATGGTCTTTTGCGTATTTTTCAATAAAACAGCCGCCATTTCTAACCGCACTTGTGTGAGAAATTTTCCTGGAGGCATCCCGAGTTGCTGTTGAAAGATCCGCATAAATGTTGCACGAGACATGGAAGCCAACTCTGCTAATTGCTCAATATTCCAATCTAATTGAGGTGAAAACAGGATTTTTTCAAGAACTTGATTCAATCTCTTATCTTGCAACGCAGCTAATAAGCCTTGATTAAGCAAACCTATTTGCTGAGCATGACGCAAAATATAAATAAACAACACATTTGATAGTGCGTCGATCACGGATTTTGTGCCTTGCTCCGGTTTCTCGGCTTCTTGTAAAAAAAGTGAAACCAAGGGCTGCACAGGTGTATTTTGCAGCGAAAGATGTAAATAATCTGGTAACGAATCAATTAATAATGACGGTTTTTGATAATAAAATGTTCCACAAAACATCTTCAGATCGGGCGTACCTGCCCCTATTTGATGAACATGAAAAAGTGCATTTGATTGCTCTTTCTGTAGGCTATTCTCTCTTTTTTGTTGAGAACTGCCCAAAAAGTGCGGTCGATTTTGAGGGAGAAAAAAGAGATCACCTTTTTTCAAATGGAACTGTTTTCCCGCAAAGGTTACCCAGCACTCACCTTGTTCGATTAAATGAAATAAACCTTGATATTCCGCCGCATCTGGCTGATGTTCAACTTGCCAATCCCCTTGAAACAAGCAGCGAATATTAATTTCCCCGCGCACTTGCGCCAGCTGTGTTAATTTATCTAAATAATCCATCGTGAGATTTTCCGTCTAAAAGTTAAGACAATTTGACAAGTATCATACGCTAATCTGCTTATAATTCCTCTCGAAATTTGTACTAAATTTAAGGAGAAAAACAATGTTTGCAGATTGGAAAAATGATGTAGCACACGTTAAAAAATCATTCGGAGCATTAGGTAAAAAATACCCTAAAATGTTACAAGCTTACGGCGCATTAGGTGCAGCTGCAGCAGAAGGTAACGTATTAGATGCCAAAACCCGTGAATTAATTGCATTAGCAGTTGCAGTCACAACTCGTTGTGAAAGCTGCATTGGCGTACATGCTGATGAAGCGGTGAAAGCAGGTGCAACTGAAGAAGAAGTGGCAGCAGCATTAGCGATGTCTATCGCATTAAATGCAGGTGCAGCTTACACCTACTCTCTTCGTGCATTAGAAGCTTACAACGCACAAAAAGGCGAATAATTCGCAAGGAACTTTATGATTCTTTCAGCCCTCATTTGAGGGCTTTTTTATCTCTAAAATTGACCGCACTTTAAAATAAATTCAACGCTCTCATCTGAGCTACCACTTGCTCTACCTGAATTTCAGCCATTAAATTTTTGCCTTTTAATTTTGTTGCCCAAGGTAATTCACATGAAGGTTTTCCTTGTTCTTTTTGCACATTTTCTTCATATACTGACACCACATTATCCAGATTATGATAAGGCGCGGTGCGCAATGGATTATGATAGGCATACAATCCAATGACAGGTGTTCCTTGCGTGGTCGCGATATGAGCGGGCCCAGAATCAGGCGAGATGACTAAATTTGCTTGATGAATTAATGCAGCAAGTTGTTTCAAACTGGTTTTTCC
>CAJPKS010000163.1:0-4250 GCA_905371285.1 Haemophilus sp. HMSC068C11
GCCAAGGTTGGGCCGTAATGTAACAATGCTTTTAGTTTTGCTTCCTGCTCGCTAACAAGCGGTCGATTTAATTCCACAAAATGCAAGTATTCCGCGTAAACCGATTTTACCGGTAATTGATTTTGTTGGAATTTTTGCATTAGACCTTGAATACGGAATTCAGAAAGGGCGGGGGAGCCACGAAAAGTTTGAAACATACGGGTACCTTTGAGTTGTGTTTGAGATGAAAATCGCGGGCTATTATAAAGGAAAACACGCCAAAACGAAAACGTTTGCGTCAATCATTTTCAAATGATTTTAAATGGGAGAAAGCATATAATCATCAAGCAATTTAAAACAATCCTAAAACTAACTGCACTTTGGGGCGTTACTATGATCATCAATGACATCAATTTCAACGATCTCTACCAACAACATTTAAAAGCCTGTAATCACTATAATCTTCCAGCGACAAAGTGGGATAAAAAAGCACCTAAAATGGCCGAGAATTTAGTGGGTAAACCAAGCCGTTATAATGAGACGTTGCTTAAAGCCATGAATGTGCAACCCAGTGAAACTGTATTAGATATCGGCTGCGGCCCCGGCACGTTTGTGATTCCTTTAGCCCAACAATGCCAATCTGTTTATGCCCTCGATTACAGCCAAGGGATGCTGGATATGGTGCAACAATACAAAGAAAAGCATCAACTTAATAATATTACGCTGTTGCATAAATCATGGGCAGATAACTGGGATGATGTACCTCAAGCGGATGTGATACTCGCCTCTCGCTCTACCCTAGTAGATGATTTAGATGACATGATTGAAAAGCTGAAAAGTAAGGCAAAAAAGCGGGTCTTTTTAACCTCGGTGACACAACGCCATTTTCTCGATGAAGGCGTATTTGAAGCCATTGGTCGTGATGATGTGGGCTTTCCAACTTATATCTATTTAGTTAATCGCCTTTACCAAAAAGGCATTCACGCAAATGTGAGTTTTATTGAAACTGAATCAGGCCATTTCCAAGGCGACACCTTTGAGGATTTATTAAATTCTGTGGAGTTTTCTCTCGGCAATCTCACTGAAAAAGAAAAACAAGATTTGGCTCAATTCTATCAACAAAAACAAATAAACAATGAACCGATAAAACACGGACAACGTAAATGGGCGTTGATTTGGTGGGAGGTTTAAGAAAAAATGCGGTCATTTTTGACCGCATTTTACGCTTTGCTTTAAGATAGATTAAAGAATCTCTAATAACTTCGCAAAGTCATCAAACACCCAATCTGGGTTTGATTCAGCGATTGGGATATTGTAGTTGTATCCGTAAGTTAATCCCACAACCGGGCAACCTGCTGAATGTGCGGCGAGAATGTCATTTCGAGAGTCACCTACAAACAACACTTGGCGAGGTTCTACGCCAAATTTACCGCATAAATAATACAATGGGCCGGGATGTGGTTTAATAGCAGGTAATGATTGCCCACCAAGCATTTCACTGAATAAATGATCGATGCCAAATGCCGCTAATACCGGCTGAACATGGCGAGTTGGTTTGTTCGTTACCACGGCTAAGGTATAACCGCGAACCTTTAAGGTTTCCAATGTTTCTTTTACATTTGGATATAAACGGCTCACATTACAAAGGTTTTCCGCGTAATACACGTTAAAACGCTCTTTCACTTGCTCCATTTCAGCATCTGAAAAGTCTTTACCTGTTTGTACTTTTGCCCATTCTAAAGCTCGTGCAATCAATACAGGTGCCCCATTACCAATCCAAGTTAACACTAACTCTTCTGGTGCTTGAGGTAAACCAAAGTCTGCTAAAGCAGAATTCACAGACAACGCTAAATCCGGCAAGCTATTCACGAGCGTACCATCTAAATCAAAACCGATAACTTTAAATTGAGTCTTCATTCTCACTACCATCTATTTAACTGAAGCTAACTGCGTGCGCATTTGATCAATGATTTGTTTATAATCTGGTTTACCAAAAATCGCTGAGCCTGCCACAAACATATCTGCACCGGCTGCGGCGATTTCTGCAATATTATCCACTTTTACCCCACCATCAACTTCTAAACGGATATCTAAACCGCTTTCATCAATTAGACGACGTGCCTGTTGTAATTTTTTCAATGTTGAAGGTAAAAAAGATTGACCACCAAATCCTGGATTCACGGACATTAACAAAATCACATCCACTTTATCTAATACATAATCCAAATAACTTAATGGTGTGGCAGGATTAAACACTAAACCCGCTTTACAGCCGTGATCACGAATGAGCTGTAAAGAGCGGTCAATATGTTCACTGGCTTCAGGATGAAACGTAATGTAATCCGCACCGGCTTTGGCAAAATCAGGAATAATACGATCAACCGGTTTTACCATCAAATGCACATCAATAGGTGCTTTAATACCGTAATCACGCAAAGCTTTACACACAGCTGGGCCAAAGGTTAAATTCGGCACATAGTGATTATCCATTACATCAAAATGAATCACATCCGCACCGGCATTCAATACGTTTTGCACATCATCACCAAGACGAGCAAGATCTGCAGAAAGGATAGAAGGGGCGATTAAATAAGGTTTCATTTGTCATCTCCTAAAGGATAAAAGTGCTTGTAGTTTACTACGTTGAACTCAATTTTACCTTGATTATTTACAAGTTTTAGCTGAAAACAAAGAAAAAAATAACCGCACTTGATTTAATTACCTCAAAGTGCGGTTGGTTTTTCAGTTATTTTGAAATGCTATCAATCCATTGGAATAATTCATCGAGATCATAATCTCCTGAATGTGGTACGCCCTAGGGGTTTGATAGTCAACTTGCCTATTATTACGGACAGTAAACAATAAATTACGATTTATGTGGCAGGGATAGTCAATAGCATTTCTTTAAAATCCTCTAATGTGGATTCACAGAAATTCTAAGAAGCTACGATTGACCGAGATATGAAAAAAGGCTGCTATAAAGCAGCCTTTTAAATTAATTACGATATTTATGTGCAGGGATCTCAATTCGGAATACTCCGCCTTGAGGATGATAAATTCGCTTACCTTTTTTGGTGATATAAGGCGTGAATATAACTGCTACCTGTTCACCATTAGGGTTAGTTTCAAATATCATTGAAGCCTCCTATATTATTCGGAGGGTACATTTATTATTATAAATTTGCGATAAAACTCAAATTTTATAAACTTAATCCTTGCGAAAATCTACCAAAAGAGTAAAATCCGCCATGCCTTTAGGTTAAGAAAATCAGTAGTACCCTTTAAAACTGATTTTTTTGCTTATCATTTAATAAAGTACTGCAATACTTTACTAAATTCTTCAAAACCCAGTCCTCGTGATTGGGTTTTTTACATTTCTGGTCGACCAAGATCTAATGATATTTGCTTGGTATGATAACCCATCTCTTCTAAAATGATTTCTGCAAAAGTATCCGCTTGCCATTCCGCATTTTCATTAGTAGTTGGTGGTTCATCAGCTTTATGTAAATAGGTTTGGTGCATGAGAAACATATGCCCCATTTCATGTAGTATCACTTCAAGTGAATCTTTATCGCCTTGGCAAGCAAAGAGGTAGGTACTTTCAGGAATGCGGATGGTTAATTCATTTGGACTAAAATGCCCTTTAGTAAGATTTAACGTAAGTTCTTGCCATTCTTCTTCAGATAGAATTTCAATATTCACTATTTCTGTAATTCCTTCTAGCACTACATCTAATTGACGTTTGTGCCACTCCGTTAATTTAAATCGTTTTGCAACAGACAAGGCAATCATTTTAATTTCTTCTCTTGTCATTGGCTTTACCCTATAGCCGTTCATTTCTAGCAATAAACTTTGCAAACTCATCAACTACTCTCCTTTTGATGGGGTGATTTCTTTTAAAAATTCTGCAAATTTTCTTAGTTGTTCAGCTGTCATTGCAGATTTTGCAAATCCTGCGACAAGCATTTGTTGTTGCAGAGGTAAACCTTCAACAGGAATTGCATCATTGGAAATATATGCTAATTCCTGTAAATTGTCGGTTTGTACATTTTTGTTATCAAAAAATGACTCAATTTTTTCTACCCATTCAACTGGAATTTTTTTACGTCCAGTTTCCATTCCACTTAGAAATGCTGGGGTTGTACCAATTTCTTTTGCCATGCTAAGCAAAGTTTCGTTGGCATCAATTCTTGCCTTACGAACCGCTTTGCCGAATTCTGTAAGTGCCATAATGTAATCTCCTTATGTTTTTATGTTTACGAATTCTAAAC
>CAJPKS010000164.1:0-4180 GCA_905371285.1 Haemophilus sp. HMSC068C11
GAAATCAGATGATCGATTGGTACGTTTTCATCATTAAATAATTTATCTTTCTCACGCAAATATTCCGCATTACGAATACGTGCAATACGTGTTGGGGTATTAAAAAGAGTATATCCCAACTGGCAAGCAATCATATTGATTTCATCTGATGCCGTTACTGCAACCATCAAGTCTGCATCAGCGGCTCCTGCATCACGCAAAACCTTAGGGGAAGAAGGGGAACCTTTAACCACGCGTAAATCATGCTTATCTTGTAAATTCTGCAAATGTTGAGATTCATTATCTACCAGTGTGATGTCGTTATCTTCACTCACTAAATTTGCCGCAAGTGTTGTGCCTACTTGCCCTGCACCTAAGATGATTATTTTCATTCTGTTCTCTCCACAACCAAAGGTCGGATACCAATTTCAGCTGAATTTAGACCGCACTTTAATGCTTCAATACGGCGACAAATGGTCGATGTTACTTGTTCAGCTTCTGCCATTTTTTCGGCTGTAATCGCTGGATCTTGTTTACCAAATAACAGCCCATCGAGTAAACGTTCTGCATGCATACCTTCACGACAAAAATGCAGAACACCAACATCTTCAAATAATGTCGCTACTTTTGCCATTTTAGTGGTTGCAATGCCTAAAGCGCCATCTTCACCGCCGAGCTCTCGAAATAATTGATGTGTTGGAAATCCGACGCATGCTAAGAAAAAAGCTTTATTAAAAACGATATTTCC
The DNA here is from genome assembly GCA_905371285.1 of Haemophilus sp. HMSC068C11. Lineage (GTDB taxonomy): Bacteria > Pseudomonadota > Gammaproteobacteria > Enterobacterales > Pasteurellaceae > Haemophilus_D. The sequence goes on from CAJPKS010000164.1 coordinate 728, forward strand.
CCCGCAGGTCATGCGCATATATTGCCATGCCTGATCAAAATTAGGGTGTTCCGCATAGCGTTGGGCTAAATTTATTGGTTTTAATGCTAATCTCACCACCGAAGTATCTGGCTGAAAATGAAAGGTTGCCGCCGCCACTTCTAATGCTCCAGGTTCGTATGCATCATCCGCATCTAAAAATGCAACAAAATCGACCGCACTTTTAGCAGAGAGCATTGCGCCCCAATTTCGAGCCATCGCAACGCCACTATTTTTCGGCATTTGTTCGACAGAAATTCTGTCTGGATATTGTTTTGCAAGCTGTAAGGCTAATGCAAATGTATTATCTGTCGATGCATCATCAATCAGCCAAAGGTGACCAAGATTATTTTGCTGCAACACAGACTCTACTGCACGAACAAGCGTTTGTTCAGTGTTATAGCAAGGAATGACGACATCAATTAAAGGCAAATTCATTTAAGCTGACCGTTTTCTCAATTTTGCATAATAGAACCCATCCCCGCCATTCTCTTGTGGTAAGAATTGGATTCCAATCGTATTTTCCGTTTGTTCAAACGGCAATGGCATTAATTCTGCATCGGGTGTTTCAGCTAAAAAATGCTGTATTTGCTGACTGTTCTCATCAGGAAGCACCGAGCAAGTCGCGTAAAGCAAAATACCATTAGGTTTTAATTTTGCCCACAGCGCTTTTAGAATTTGTCCTTGCAAGGCAACCAATTGAGCAATATCCGTTTCTTGACGTAACCATTTAATATCTGGATGACGACGAATCACGCCCGTTGCTGAGCAAGGTGCATCTAATAAAATACGATCAAAGGATGCACCACTTAAACCTATTTCTGAGAGCCACTTTTCTGGCTCGGTCGCATCACCACAAACAATTGTCGCCTGTTGATTCAAACGGGTAAGATTTTCTTCGACGCGTTTTAAGCGATGAGCCTCGACATCAAGCGCAATCACTTTCGCTTGTGGCGCCATTTCTAAAATATGCGTAGTTTTCCCACCTGGTGCCGCGCAAGCATCTAAAATTAATTCACCATTTTGTGGCTCAAGCAATAAGGCCGACCATTGTGCATTGAGATCTTGAACTGTTACTGCACCCTGTTCAAAATTTGGTAGTTTCGAGACAGAAAGTGGGTGTGCTAAGCGCAGAGCATGTGGATTATCACATTCAAATGACTCTATCTCTTGCTCCTCCAACAAAGTGCGATAAGTTTTTGTGCCATTTTGCTGTTGATTGACCCGTAACCACATTGGTGGCTTTTGGTTATTCGCCTCAATAATTTCACGCCAATTCGGATAAGCTTTTTTGAGTTTATTCACAAACCAGTCAGGATGAAGCGTTTCCCAATGTTTATCTACTACAGCAAGAATATTCTCTTGTTCCCGTAAGAAGCGACGCAGTACACCATTAACCAAACCACGGAAACTATCTGATTTCAATGATTTTGTGGCATTAACTACTTCATCTACCGCCGCATGGGCGGGCACGCGCATATAAAGTAATTGGTACAATCCCACCAATAGCAAGCAGTGCACGATGCGGGTTTTCCCCTTCAATGGCTTATCTAATAATTTTTTTATAATATTTTCTAAACGAGGCAATACGCGACAAATACCAAAGGTGATTTCCTGTAATAAAGGTAAATCCTGTGGTTTTACTTGCGATTGCACTTCTGGAAGTAACGTTGATAAGGACTTACCTTGATCTAAAACCTGTAAAATCACTTGAGCAGCAATAGCGCGTACCGAAAGTGCGGTCGATTTTTCCGTTTTTTTTCGTTGAAATACCATTAGTTTAGAACCTTACCAACCTGGAACCAATCTGCTCGACCATTGAGGAAGTCTTGCACAGACATAGGTTTCTTGCCTGCGGGCTGAAGTTGCAATAAATTTAAAACGCCTTCTTTCGTGGCAATTTGGATACCTTTTTTATCGACACTTAAAATTGTTCCTGCCGGTTTATCCACATGTGGCAATACCTCTGCAGCATAAATTTTTAAGGTTTGTTCATTACTCTGCTCATCAGTTAATTGTAGGAAACTAATCGGCCAAGGATTAAACGCGCGAACATTGCGTTCAAGCTGGACTGCCGATAGCGACCAATCTAATTTAGCCTTTTCTTTAGAAAGTTTCTCTGCATAGTTACTTTGGCTATCATCTTGTTTTTCTGCAATGAATTTCCCATCTTCCAAATGATCCAAAACATCAATCAATGCAGCTGGCGCAATTTCAGCTAATTTATGGTAAAGCGAGGTTGAGGTTTCTTGCTCATCAATATCGCAATACACTTTGTGTAACATATCGCCAGTATCTAAGCCTGCATCCATCTGCATAATTGTCACACCAGTTTGTTGATCGCCAGCCCAAATAGACCGCTGAATAGGTGCAGCACCACGCCAACGTGGCAAGAGAGAACCATGCACATTTAAACAACCTAAACGAGGCATATCCAACACTGCTTGAGGTAAAATCAAACCATAAGCGACAACAACCATTACATCGGCATTTAACGCTTTAAGATCTGCTTGTGCGTCTTCTTTACGTAAGGATTTTGGTTGATAAACAGGAATTTGATGCTGTTCTGCTAATTGCTTTACAGGGCTCGCCTGCAATTTTTTACCGCGACCAGCCGGTTTATCTGGCTGCGTATAAACAGCAATAATATTGTGATGAGAATTTAAAAGTGCAGCAAGATGTTGTGCTGCGAAGTCCGGCGTACCGGCAAAGATGATATTCAATGATTTCATAATGTTCTACGTTATGGCGTTAATAGGAAAAGTGCGGTCATTTTATACCGCACTTTTGATTATTGTTTTGCAATTTGTTTTTTATATTTCACTAATTTTTCTTTGATACGTTGACGTTTCAACGGTGAAAGATAATCAACAAATAAAATACCGTTTAAATGATCGATTTCATGCTGAATACAGATCGCTAATAAACCATCTGCATCAAGCGTAAATTCTTTTCCATTACGGTCTAAGGCTTTTACCGTGACTTTTTCTTTACGGGGCACTAAGGCACGGAATCCAGGAATAGATAAACAACCTTCTTCAATGCCTGTTTCACCTTCAGAAGCCAAAATTTCTGGATTGATCAACACTAATTGATTTTGTTTGTCACCTTCAATATCAATCGTAATAATACGTTGCAAGATATCTACTTGTGGAGCGGCAAGACCAATCCCTTCTTCTTGGTACATCGTATCAAACATATCATCTACAATTTTGCGAATGTCATCATTGACTTCTGCAACTGGCTCACAAACAACCTTAAGGTGATCATCTGGATAAATTAATACATTAAGTGCGGTCATATTTTCTCTTGTTTTATTAAAATTACGGCGGTGATTGTATCATAGAATCAACGCTTTGCTAAAATATTGAAAACTCCATAAACAAAAACCCCAAGCCATTCAGCTCGGGGTTCTACATTCAGTACCTGGCGGTG
>CAJPKS010000165.1:0-4166 GCA_905371285.1 Haemophilus sp. HMSC068C11
CTTAAAAGAAGGTAAATGATTTGATAGAGATCAAAGTGCGGTCAGAAAATTTAATAGATTTTTCATAAATAAAAAGCGGCTAATTGCTTAGCCGCTTTTGCATGATTATTAATTACGCTGCTTTTTTCGGTTTAAAGAAAATCATCGTAAAGATTTGCCAGAAGAAAGCGAGTGCACCGAAGATGAAGACGACGTCGCCACCGAAACGAACCCAACGTAGGGTATCGAATAGAGGTTGTTGCATAAATTCTTCACTACGAGCATACCATAAGCCTTCAGAGATACTTGCATAACCTTGAATAATACCGATAGGTAATAAGCTTGATACGATCATTAACACTAAACCGCCATTTAACAACCAGAAGCCCCATTTCATTAATTTATCGTTAAATGGTGTATCTGGGCGTAAGTAACGAGCAATTAAGAAGACGAAGCCTAATGCTAAGAAACCATATACACCGAATAATGCAGCGTGAGCATGAACGGCAGTGGTATTCAAGCCTTGGATATAGTAAAGCGAAATTGGTGGGTTGATTAAGAAACCAAATACGCCAGCACCTAGCATATTCCAGAATGCTACAGCTACGAAGCAGTAAAGAGGCCATTTTAAGCGATCCATCCAAGGTGCTTTTTGTTTCATTGCCCAGTGTTCCCAAGCTTCATGACCTAATAACACTAATGGAACTACTTCAAGTGCAGAGAATGATGCACCTACTGCGATAATCGGAGTTGTTGCACCTGCGAAGTATAAGTGGTGGAAAGTACCTGGGATACCACCGATTAGGAACAATGCCGCTTCAGTAATGGTTGCCACAGTCGCAGTACGACGTGAAACTAAACCTAAACTTACGAAGATGAATGAAAGTGCCGCTACAGAGAATACTTCGAAGAAGCCTTCTACCCATAGGTGAACTACCCACCAGCGCCAGTATTCCATCACAGAAATGTGAGTGTGCTCGCCATAGAATAATGCAGGGCCATAGAATAAACCGATCGCAATTACGGAAGCGAAGAATAATGCCAATAAGTTTTTATCACCCGGTTGTTTAAATGCGTTCACTGTACCGCGAAGCATTAAGACTAACCAGAATAAGATACCTGCGAATTTCACTGCTTGCCAGAAACGACCTAAGTCAATGAATTCATAGCCTTGGTGACCGAACATGAAGCTCCATTCTTCTGGAAGAATATGCGCAATCGCTAAGTAGCTACCAGTGAATGAACCGACGACTAATACCACTAATGCCCAGTAGAGAACATCCACACCCAATTTTTGGAATTTCGGATCTTTTCCGCCATTAATGATTGGCGCAAGGAATAAACCACCAGCTAAGAATGCCATTGCAATCCAGAATAAGGCTGCTTGAATATGCCATGTACGTACTAATGAATATGGGAAGTATTGAGAAATATCAATACCATAGAACTCTTGACCTTCAACCGTGTAGTGTGCGACAACGGCACCTAATGTGACTTGCAAGAGGAAAAGTGCAAGCACAGTGAAGAGGTATTTACCTAATGAACGTTGAGAAGGGGTAAGTTGTAATTTTGTGAGCGGATCGAACTCAGGTGTAGGTGGTTCTTTTTCATCTTCACGTTTTTTGAATGACCAAATCCATACCACGAAACCAATACCTGCAATGAGGAATACCACACTCGCAATAGACCAAATGACGTTTTCTGGAGTTGGCACGTTATTAATTAACGGCTCGTGTGGCCAGTTATTGGTATAACTTGCATGAGTATTTGGACGTTCAGCAGATGCAGTCCATGCGGTCCAGAAGAAGAATTTAGCTAAGTCTTTACGAGCTTGTAAATCAGGAAGGGTATTATCCTTCATCGCAAAGTGTTCACGGGTCACTTTGGTTGCAGGATCATCACCATATAAAGAGATGTAGTATTGTGCTGTTTTTTCCATTGCCGCTAAACGGGTGTTTGAAAGCACAACGGTACCGTTTTCAACTTTGCTACCACGATATTCTTTGGTTAGACGCGCTTTTAATAACGTTTGTTGTTCATCATTTAAATCAGCGAAGTTTTTACCAAATTCTTGATTCGCTGTAATATCCAACCAGTTAGTTAATTCACGGTGAAGCCAATCTGCCGTCCAGTCTGGTGCTTGGTATGCACCGTGTCCCCAAACAGACCCCACTTGCATACCACCAGTGGTTTGCCAAGCGGTTTGACCATGTAAAATATCATCGTGAGTAATCACTTTTTCGCCAGATTCAGAAACATATTGTTGCGGAATCGGTGGTGCTTCACGATAAACTTCGAACCCATAGTAACCGAGGATGGAGAAGGCTCCAATCAATACGGCGACTAATAGGTACCAGAACTTTTTATACTGTCCCATTTTATCACTCCTAGATTATTAGAAAATATCACTTCCTGATGATTAAATGTCGTAGATAATCATCAGAACCTAGATTCTACGCCAAGTAGAATACCTGAGCAATTATATCTGGTATGTTTTACCAAAATTACCTAAAATTGAGTAATTTAATCAGGTAATGGAGAATGCAGAGCAAAATAATGTGTTTCTTTGGTGATGAATGACGTTATTAAATTTAAAAGGAAAGGATAGAGGCTAAGAAAAATCAACCAGATTATTAAAGACTGAGCTTTACGATGGTAAAGCTCAGGATGGAAGATATTAATTTTAAGAAAAGAGGTTTTATTTAGAGACTAGAGAATGATACTTCCAATTAATGCAATAATAAAACCTACGACACCGATTGAGGTTTCGAGTAATGTCCATGTTTTTAAAGTCGTTTTTGTATCCATTTCTAAGAAACGACTGATTAGCCAGAAACCTGAGTCATTTACGTGAGAAAGCACAGTAGCCCCTGATGCAATAGCGATCACAATAAAGCAAAGATCAAATTGGCTTAAGTCAGTTGCCGCAGCAACGGTAGGAGAAATCAGCGCAGCTGCTGTGGTTAAAGCAACGGTTGCTGAACCTTGTGCGACACGCATTACCATAGCGATAACGAAAGCGGCAACAATGATCGGCATTCCTGTATTGGAAAGCATCGTAGATAGCACATCGCCAATACCACTGGCACGTAATACACCACCAAACATTCCGCCTGCCCCCGTAACAAGCACGATAGAACAGATAGGGCCCAAGGCATTATCACAAATTTTTTCAATTTGTTCATAACTACGTTGGTCTTTTAGTAACAGAATTGCGACGATTAAGGTGATTAACAGTGCAACAGGTGTTTTACCAATTAAGCGAAGTGCTTCAACCCAGGTTTGTGATCCATCAATGACTTTTGCCACGCTTAATGTATTTAAGCCAGTGTCTAATAAGATCAACAGAATTGGCAGTAATAATATTGTTATTACACGGGCAAAGCTCGGTGGATTTTGTACCGATGTTTCATTGATTGCAGTGGCATTTAAAAATGCTTTTGGTAAATCAATATGAACCTTCTTGCTGATGAATAGGCTAAATAAATAAGTACCGATATACCATGTTGGGATTGCACAAATTAAGCCCACAATCACTAATAAACCAATATTCACACCTAATAAATCACCAGACGCTACCGGACCAGGATGTGGAGGTAAAAAAGCGTGCATTACAGCAAATGCACCTGCAACAGGAAAGGCATAACGTAAAACGGAGCCACCAAAACGTTTAGCGACACTAAAGACGATAGGTAACATCACGACAAGCCCCGCATCAAAGAAAATAGGGAAGCCAAAAAGTAATGCTGCAACACCTAATGCAAAGGGGGCTTTTTTCTCTCCAAATTTATTGATTAGTGAATCTGCAAGCACTTTGGCTCCGCCAGTAATTTCAAGAAGTCGACCAATCATTGCACCCAAACCTACCAATAAGGCAACTGCTGCCAGTGTATTACCAAATCCACCTAGCAAGGTTGGCAGGATTTTTTCTACCGGAATCTGAGCGGCTAGTGCGGTAAGTAAACTCACAATAATCAATGCTACAAAAGCATGAACTTTGAATTTAATAATGAGTAAAAGTAGCAATAAGATTGCTACGATCATAATTGCAATGAGCATGGTTGTTCTCCAAATTGAATTGTTACCCGTAACATACGCTTGATTTAACATTTTGTAAACGATTACTTTTCAAAATTGTGGATACGGCAGGTCGCTTACACGTTGATAGTGAGATGATGGATGAAATC
>CAJPKS010000166.1:0-4109 GCA_905371285.1 Haemophilus sp. HMSC068C11
GAATATATTTACGGCAAACGTCGTTTACGTGAAATTGATCGCCGTGTGCGTTTCCTTTCCAAACGATTAGAAGTGTTACAAATCGTGGATTACCACCCAAAACAAGAAGGCAAAGTGTTTTTCGGTGCGTGGGTTGAGCTAGAAGATGAAGAAGGCGAAGTGAAGCAATATCGCCTTGTCGGCTGCGATGAATTCGATCCCGCTAAAAACTGGATCTCCATTGATTCTCCTGTCGCACGCGCTTTAATCGGAAAAGGTGTTGATGATGAAATTCATGTTGAGACACCCTCGGGCAAAGTGGTGCTCTATGTGAACAGAATTTGGTATGAAAAATAGCGAAAGCGAAGTAGAAAAAACAAAAGAGCGGTCGAAATTGACCGCTCTTTTTTATTCTATCAATCGGATAAATTATGCTTTATCACCAATTAATACAGACTCTAACGCAATTTCAATCATATCATTGAAGGTTAATTGACGTTCTTCTGCAGTAGTTTGTTCGTGTGTACGAATATGGTCTGAAACGGTACAGATACAAAGTGCTTTTGCACCATATTCTGCTGCTACGCCATAGATACCAGCTGCTTCCATTTCTACGCCTAAGATACCGTATTTTTCCATCACATCAAACATTTCGAAATCTGGCGTGTAGAATAGGTCTGCAGAGAAAAGATTCCCTACGCGAACTTGCTTACCTTTTTCTTTCGCTGCTTGAACCGCTGCTTGAGCCATATCAAAATCAGCAATTGCAGCAAAATCGTTATCTTTGAAACGGATACGGTTTACTTTTGAATCAGTACATGCTCCAAGGCCGATGATAACATCACGTACTTTAACGTCCATACGTACGGCACCACAAGAACCAACACGGATGATTTTTTTCACGCCGTATTCAGTAATTAATTCTTTCGCATAAATTGAGCAAGATGGGATACCCATACCGTGACCCATAACAGAGATACGACGACCTTTATAAGTACCGGTATAACCCAACATATTGCGAACGTTAGTCACTTCTTTCGCATCTTCTAAGAATGTTTCAGCAATATATTTTGCACGAAGCGGATCGCCTGGCATTAACACAACATCTGCAAATGCGCCTTCAGGAGCGTTAATATGTGGAGTCATTGTTTTTTCCTCTTGTTGATAAATAAAAAGTCATTTAAGCAAACGTTTTCGCTTGCTTTAAAGTACAACACCACGAATGATTCGTGGTGTTGAGAGATAAAGTGCGGTCAAAATTCACCACATTTTAATTACATTGCTACGCCGCTTAACTCGATGAATAAACCTGCGATAGTCGCACTCATTAAGTTAGCTAATGTACCCGCTACAACTGCTTTTAAACCTAAGCGCGCAACATCACCACGACGATTTGGTGCCATACCACCGATACCACCGATTAAGATTGCGATAGAGCTGAAGTTAGCAAAACCACATAATGCGAAAGTAATGATGGCTTTAGTTTTTTCACTTAATACAACTGCTGTATCTGGTTGTAAGTATTTCGCGAACTCTAAGTAACCCACGAATTCATTTACGGCTAATTTCATACCAATCATTTGACCCGCGATTGCAGATTCATCCCAAGATACACCAATTAAGTACGCTAATGGTTTGAAGATCCAACCAAAGATTGATTGTAATGTTAAATCACCGTAACCGAACCAGCCGCCTACACCACCTAAAATACCATTAACTAAAGCAATTAAACCCACGAACGCGATTAACATCGCACCTACGTTTAACGCTAATTGCATACCGGCACTCGCACCACCCGCCATGGCCTCAAGCACGTTGGTTGGTTTTTCGCTATCATCCGTTTCAGGTTGTTTATCGTTAAATTGTTCAGTTTGTGGGAATAAAATTTTCGCAAATAATAAACCTGCTGGTGCAGCCATGAAAGATGCTGCGATTAAGTAAGTCAACGGCACGCCCATTCCTGCATAACCTGCCATGACTGAGCCCGCGATAGAAGCTGTACCACCCGCCATAATAGCGAACAATTCAGATTGGGTCATATTTTTAATGTAAGGACGAACCACTAAAGGTGCTTCAGTTTGACCAACGAAGATATTCGCTGCTGCAGACATTGATTCTGCTTTAGATGTACCTAACGCCGCTTGCAATGCACCACCAATCACTTTGATGACAACTTGCATAATGCCTAAGTAATAAAGCACAGAAATTAAACCAGAGAAAAAGACGATGATTGGTAACACTTTCACCGCAAAGATAAAGCCGGCATTTGAAGGATCCGCTAAGCCACCAAAGACGAAGTTAATCCCTTCATTACCATAGGCGATAACATTTGATACACCATTTGCTGTCGCTTGTAATGCATCGCGACCAAACGGCACATACAAAATAAGGGCCGCAAATCCGATTTGGATCGCCAAAGCCCCTAATACAGTACGTAAATTAATCGCCTTACGATTATTTGAAAATAATACGGCAATGATCAGTAATACGACAATGCCTAAAACGCTACCTAAAATACCCATTTTTTTCCCCTAGGTTGGTTAGATAAGTAAGTGAATAAAATTGTCCTATTCTACTTGTTTTTCGGTAAAAAGTCGGAATATTTTTACTCCTTTTTGTCATGTTTGCTTATAAAATGGTCACAATTTTGGTCAGACCACAAGATCTCGCATAGTTTTCAAGCGCTTGGGTCTGTTCAACAGTTGGGACATAAGGCGTGAGTCCTTCGGCATCTCGTGCACCTTTTGTGTGCATTCGAATAATTTTCAACAACACATCCGGATAGTCTTTCAATAAGGCTGCGACCTTTTCCACCAATTTTTCTGCATCAAAAAAATTCACCACATAAACTAACCGCACTTCTTCCACTTTATTCAATGGTAATAATTGCGCCAAGTTCTTCAAATTGCGATCTAAGTTTTCTTGCTTGATATGTTGATGAGTGGGGATGATGTTTTTCGGGACAATGCCTTGTCGATTTTGTCTATCAAAGCACAAACTTTGTAAGCCAAGTCCTTCTCCTTTCAAATCAAAGAGAAATTTGTCTGTAACCTCAATTAAAGGACGAATTGCGTCAAATTCAAAGAAACCACTGCTATCTAAATAGCAAGTTAGCCCTTCCTCACGTAGTTTTTGAAACAATGGAACAAGCTTTTTATGATGAATAGTAGGTTCCCCGCCAGAAACTGTCACACCACGAATGAAAGGAACTGCATCCATTACTTGCTCATACAAATACTGCAGGCTGACTTGATGAGCGCCTTCTGCATAGCGAGGAATGGTTTCTGGATTATGGCAATAAAGGCAGTTTAACTTACAACCTTGTAAGAAAATACTGGTGCGATTCCCCTGCCCTTCTACATTAGAAAAAGGAATAATACGATGCAGGGGAACATAAATATCAGAAAGTGCGGTCACAAAAAACGCTATTTTCTAGAGTAAGTTATCACTTACACAAGCTTCATTTGGAAAATCACTAATTCCGCTTGGCAGCAGAATGTGAAAACCGCTTTAAGTACATACCCTTCTTCAACCTGTTGAATTTCAGATTGAATTTGGCAAGGTTCACTTTCTACATCACGTGCTTTTAATGTGAAATATTCCAATGCGCCTTCTGCATCTTGACGAGTCGCGTAAAACTGTTCGATAGGCAAACTACAATCACTGTTATCAAACAATGATTTCATATCGAAAGTATTACAGCCTACGCATTCAATTGGTTTTTCAGTTTGAATGGCCATCTTTTTCTCCTTATCTAAAAAAGCCGTGATATAACACGGCTTATTAAGTTTAAAATTATTTTGCAGCGACAAAGCCGACGGCTTCGTACACTTTGGCAAGGGTTTCTTTCGCTCTTGCACGGGCTTTTTCTGCACCTTGACGTAAAATATCGTCTAAAAGTGTTTCATCGTTACGATATTGATAGAAACGTTCTTGTAAACCCGCAAGTAAGTTTGACACTTCGTCAGCCACCGCTGTTTTTAAGTGACCGTACATTTTACCTTCAAATTCTTTTTCAAGATCTGCCACAGATTTATCCGTTACCGCAGAAAGGATATCTAATAAGTTAGACACACCCGCTTTATTTTTCACGTCATAACGAACAACAGGCGGTTCATCAGAGTCTGTCA
>CAJPKS010000167.1:0-4083 GCA_905371285.1 Haemophilus sp. HMSC068C11
ATATTAAGTATTTGACAATTAAATTGATTTGATTTTTCTATCAATCAAACCTATCCGCCAATAAAAACTGCAATACCGCATCCATTCTTAAATGCGGGATGCTTTCACCTTGCTGTAAAACTTGAGGTTCAAAGGAATCAAAATCAAAAGATTGTTTTGACCAGAACTCTGCACTAGGTAGTTTACTTGGTACAGATCCTGGATAAAGTGTAATCAGCTGCTTATCTAAAGAACGTACACCTTGAATGGCTCTGATTTGTTTACCGTTTTGATTAACTAAAACTTGCTTTGTCGCTCGAATCGCAGCAATTGCTGTGTATTCTGTATCAATTCCTTCAAATTCTACATGACGACCGCCTTCTTGCACCAATTGGCGCATCAGGCTAATTAAGTTTTGAATTTGATCTGTCGTGATATGATCGGCTTTTGTTGCCACAAACATGAGCTTATCAATATTCGGGGAAAACAAGCGATTAAGTAAATTGCGTTTGCCATAATGGAAATTTTTGAAAAGCTGATTAAGCCCTGTTTGCATATCAATAAAAGCTTGTTGGCTATGATTCAGTGGCGTTAAGCAATCCGCTAGAATCACTTGGCGATCAAAAGTAGAAAAATAATTTTCATAAAAGCCTTTCACCACCTTATTACGATAATAATCATATCGCTTATTTAGCACGGCAAAATAGCTATTGGATTTCGCCTCTTTTTTTAGTTTTTGCCATTGCTCCTCGGACAAATGCAATAACGGGAAAAATTGTAATACAGGTGCACCTTCTAATTCTCCAGGCAAGACAAATCTACCTGGTTGAATAAATTGCATTCCTTCTGCTTTGCAGGCAAGTAAATAATCAGTATAAGATTTTGCAATCTGCGCTAAAACATCTTCATTGACGACCGCACTTAGGTCGAGTTTTTTCAGTTTATCCAACCAATCTTGCGCAAACTGTTGGCGAACACCCGATGTAATTTTGGCTTGTTCGAGTGACCATTGTTGAAAGTCTAGATTCAGCAGAGGTAAATCCAATAGCCATTCACCAGGATAATCAAAAATATCCAAATATAATGTGCCACGTTCTTTAAAATGGCGAAGTAAGCCCGATTGGCGTTCAAAACGAATAGCAAGACGTGTTTCACTTACCCCTAGAGTAGATTGGCACCATTGTGGTGGATTATTCATTAAATCATTGAGATTCGCTTCATAATCAAAACGTGGAATACTTAAATCCTGCTGAGGCACACGTTTTACCGCTAAAATAGATTGATTTCGGGCAGCCTCAAATAGAGGAAGATGTGCATTTCCCTCTTGATTAATATGTAACAATTGATTAATTAAGCTTGTAATGAAGGCTGTTTTACCGCTTCGACTTAGTCCTGTCACAGCCAAACGTAAAGTGCGGTCAAATCCACGATTGATTATTTGATTAATTTCCCGATTAATTGATTTAAACATATCCTAAAAATCCAATAACTAGCCATTTTTGCCAAGATATTTTACAATTCACTCAATTTATCACAAAACGGTCTTTAATAATAAAGATATGTTACGTCGAAATGTCACTTTTTGTTTTTTATTGTGTGGGTTGAGCCAAATTAATCTGGCACAAGCCGCGCCAAGCATACCCAAAATGTTGACAGAAAACGGCTTAACATACTGCACGAATGCATCGGGTTTTTCCTTTAACCCGCAAACTGCTGACGCTGGCACCAGTATGAATGTGGTGACGGAACAAATTTATAACAAATTGTTTGATATTAAAGATCATAGTGCAGCGCTTGTTCCGGTGTTAGCACAATCCTATTCTCTTTCATCTGATGGTAAACAAATCCTCATTAATCTTCGTAAAGGGGTGAAATTCCATCGTACCCCTTGGTTTACCCCTACACGTGACTTTAATGCAGAAGATGTGGTCTTTTCGATTAATCGTGTTTTAGGGCATGATACTTACCTACCAACACTTTCAGATGATGTGGTCACCTATAAAAATCCACAATATAGAATCTTCCATGAGCAAGCCAAAAAGGTACACTTTCCTTATTTTGAAAGTATTAAGCTGAATCAAAAAATTAAAAGTATCACAGCAACGAATCCTTATCAGGTTAAAATTGATCTGTTTGAACCCGATGCCTCTATTCTTTCCCATCTTGCCAGTCAATACTCTATTATTTTCTCGCAAGAATATGCGTATCAATTAAGTGCGGATGATAATCTCGCCCAATTGGATACGCATCCTGTTGGCACGGGCCCTTATCAAGTGAAAGATTACATTTATAACCAATATGTTCGCTTGGTTCGTAATGAGGATTATTGGAAAAAAGAAGCTAAAATTAAAAATATCATCGTGGATCTTTCTACGGATCGTACGGGACGTTTAATAAAATTCTTTAATAATGAATGCCAAATTGCTTCTTACCCTGAAGTTAGCCAACTCGGTTTATTAAGCGAAAAAGATGATCGCTATTATCTGCAATCTACAGATGGAATGAACCTGGCCTATTTAGCTTTTAATTTCCAAAAGCCATTAATGCAGGATAAAACCATTCGCCAAGCCATTTCGCAAAGTTTAAACCGTTTTAGAATTGTGCGAAATATTTACCACAACACAGCAACGGTGGCGAATAACATTATTCCTGAAATTTCTTGGGCTTCTGCAATTAATACGCCTGATTTTCCTTATGATTATCAGCCTGCAGAAGCAGAAAAAACATTACGCGATAAAAAACTCACGTTAAATATGTGGGTGATGAATGAAGAGCAAGTGTATAACCCAGCCCCAATTAAAATGGCGGAGCTCATTAAATGGGATTTAGCCAAAGCGGGCGTGGATGTTAAAGTACGGTCAGTCACACGTACATATTTAATCGAACAATTACGCAAAGGCACTGAAGATTACGATTTAATCTTAACGGGTTGGCTTGCTGGAAACCTTGATCCTGACGGTTTTATGCGTCCGATTTTAAGTTGTGATACGCAAAATGAAATCACGAATTTATCAAATTGGTGTAATCCTGAATTTGATAAGATGATGAATCGTGCGCTAGCGACCAATCATTTATATGAGCGCTCTAAAGCATATAACCATGCGCAAGATCTTATTTTAAATGAGTTGCCGATTGTGCCAATTGCAAACGTCAAACGACTTTTGGTCGCACGCGGCAATGTTAAAGGAATTGAGATGACCCCATTTGGTAGCATCAATTTTTCTACCTTGTATTTCATGAAAAATAAGGAGAATAAATAATGCTCGTTTCAGCGATCCGTCATGTGATTTGGGTAAGCATTTTATTATTGATTTTATCCGTATTAAGTTTTGTGATTTTAATGCGAGATCCGCTCAACGCCGATCTTGTCACAAATAACATTTATAGTGCTTATTATCATTACCTTATATCATTGTTACAGGGCGATTTAGGGATTACCTATAACGGCGGAGAATCCTTAAAAGATTTAATTTTTACGGTATTACCACCCACATTAGAACTCTGTTTTACTGCGCTCTTATTAGCTTGTATCTTAGGTATTCCTCTCGGTGTATTAAGTGCGGTCTATAATCAACGTGTTTTTTCACGTACATTGCAGGGTATATCCAATGTTGGTTTGTCTATTCCGATTTTCTGGTTTGCACCAATTTTGCTTTATGTAGCAGCGATTCAAAGCTGGGAGATCGCAGCCATTGGGCAATATAATTTACTCTATGAAATCAAACCTATCACGGGTTTCCCTATTATTGATGTGTGGTTTGTGGATGTGCCTTACCGAACTAAAATCGTACAAAATGTTTTACAACATCTAGCCTTGCCTACATTAGTGCTTTGTATTCTGCCGACCATGGAATTTATCCGCATCATTCAGCAACGAGCAGATTATTTACTTCAACAAGAATATGCTAAAGCAGCCGCAACACGTGGCTGGTCAAAATGGGCGATTTTAAGACGTTATGTTTTCCGCAATACTTTTCCGTTATTAATTCCACAACTTACGCGTGTATTTACCTTAGTATTAACGCAATGTATGTTGGTTGAGACGGTATTAGGCTGGCCAGGAATTGGACGTTGGTTGATTGATGCCGTAACCCAACAAGCTTA
>CAJPKS010000168.1:0-4067 GCA_905371285.1 Haemophilus sp. HMSC068C11
TAAATAAATTATGAGTACAAAATTCAACGTAAAAACATTCCAAGGTATGATTTTAGCCTTGCAAGAATATTGGGCAAATCAAGGCTGTACCGTTGTGCAACCTTTTGATATGGAAGTGGGCGCAGGTACTTCTCACCCCATGACTGCATTACGCGCATTAGGTCCAGAGCCGATGGCATTTGCTTATGTGCAACCTTCACGTCGTCCGACCGATGGTCGTTATGGCGAAAACCCAAACCGTTTACAACATTACTACCAATTCCAAGTGGTGATTAAACCGTCTCCAGATAACATTCAAGAACTCTATTTAGGTTCCCTTGAAATGCTCGGTTTTGATCCAACACAAAACGATATCCGTTTCGTGGAAGATAACTGGGAAAACCCAACTTTAGGTGCATGGGGTTTAGGTTGGGAAGTATGGTTAAACGGTATGGAAGTCACCCAATTTACCTATTTCCAACAAGTAGGTGGCTTAGAATGTAAACCGGTAACAGGTGAAGTAACTTACGGTTTAGAGCGTTTAGCTATGTACATTCAAGGCGTGGATTCGGTGTATGACTTAGTTTGGTCTGATGGCCCGCTTGGTAAAACCACTTACGGTGATGTATTCCATCAAAATGAAGTCGAGCAATCAACTTACAACTTTGAATACGCGGATACCGATTTCTTATTCTACTGCTTTGATCAATACGAAAAAGAAGCGAAAAGCTTATTAGAATTAGAACGTCCGTTACCATTACCGGCTTACGAACGCATTTTAAAAGCAGCACACAGCTTCAACTTGTTAGATGCACGTAAAGCGATTTCGGTTACAGAGCGTCAACGCTATATTTTACGTATTCGTGCATTAACTAAAGGTGTGGCGGAAGCATACTATGCTAGCCGTGAAGCCTTAGGTTTCCCTGGTTGTAAAAAATAAGGAGAAAAAACAACCGCACTTTAAGCATCAACCCAACAATATAAGGAGAAAATGATGAAAGATTTTCAATACCCAGATGATATTTATACTGAAGCAGAAACTGATCCTAATACGCTCGCGAATTTAGGCCCATTGGCTAGATTAGCGGGTGTTTGGGAAGGTAAGCGTGGTGTGGATATCAACCCGAAAGCAGAAGGGCCAGAAAAAGATCCTTATATCGAACATTATGAAGCTCATCCAACAGATGCGCAAACCAATGGTCCGCAACTCTATTATGGATTGCGTTATCACGCGCATATTGTACAACCAGGTGAAGTTGAAACCTTCCATGATCAAGTGGGTTATTGGTTATGGGAACCTGAAACAGGCAATATTTTATTAACAGGTAGTATTCCACGCGGCCAAACGTTTATTGCCGTCGGTAATGCACCGGCTGATGCGAAAGAGTTTACGGTAAAAGCGGTACGCGGTTCACTCACAAACGGTATTATTTCAAATCCGTTTTTAGAGCGTTCATTTACCACGGAAAGTTTTGAAATGACGGTGAAATTCCATGATGATGGCACTTGGTCATACGATCAAACCACCATCCTGATTATCCCGAATTATGATGCGCCGTTTGAACATCGCGATCGTAACCGCTTAACTAAAATTGGCGAACCGAAATTGAACCCAACTGCGGCAGCAGAACAAGAAGGTGAATAATGAAACCCATTCTTTATTACGCAGCAGATTGCCCAGATACAGCGCCATTTGTCGCAGAGTTAAAACGCTTGGGCGTGGATTATGAGGCTGTGGAAGTATTATCTTCCATTCCAAACTTGAAACAATGGCTGCGTTTGCGTGATCGTCACGCCGCATTTGATGATGCAAAAGCACAAGGCTAT
Source organism: Haemophilus sp. HMSC068C11 (assembly GCA_905371285.1). Classification (GTDB taxonomy): domain Bacteria; phylum Pseudomonadota; class Gammaproteobacteria; order Enterobacterales; family Pasteurellaceae; genus Haemophilus_D. The sequence goes on from CAJPKS010000168.1 coordinate 1,807, forward strand.
GCGGGCTTTCCGGCATTATTGTTAGATGATGATCGTGTTATTTTAGATGAATCCAAATTAAAAGAGATTTTCTAAAGTAATGAAGAAAGTCAGTTTTTTGCAATTTTTATTTAGAATTGGTGATGACTATTTAATGTTTTTGCGAAATTTAACACCCGCTGTGTTGTTTTTATCACTCGCGTTATTTATGTATTCTGAGCTGAATTGGACACATTGGGCGTGGAGTAATGTGCTCGTGCTGTTTTTAAGTTTGGCTTCAGGATTTATTGCACTCAGCGTCATGGCAATAAATACCGTCGCTTTTGTACGCAAGATGCTGAAAACCTTAAGAACACTAGGCGGAGAGAGCGAACTTGATGAAAATATTGGTACGCTCGCATTATTTAAAATGCTCTGGGTGGAGAGCAACAGTAAACAACTAATCTTTTTTGCGGTAGTCAATATTGTTGCAGTATTTATGGTGTTAGTTTACGGCACCAAATATGCCTTGAATTTTTATAGCTCAATTTCAACATTAAATGATTAAATCTCGAATATGAAAAAAATAACCCTAAAATTCACCGCACTTTTGCTTGGCTCAGCTTTAGCAAGTAGTGTGTTTGCAACAGAAAATGGTCAAACTTCCTCAAGTTCTGATTATGAATTAGAGAAAGTATTGATTTTCAGCCGACACGGATTGCGTTCACCAGTGGAAAAAGATCCGCAAGAAATGGCGAAATATTCCCCTTATGAATGGGCAAAATGGAATGTACCATCTGGCTATCTCACGGCAAAAGGGACGGTGCTAGAAACCTATTTCGGACAGTATTTAGGTCAATGGCTTGCAGATAAAGGGTTACTAACAACAGAACGTTGTGCATCGGGTGAAGGTATTTTCACTTATGCGAATGCAGTACAACGCACAGTTGCAACAGGGCAAGCGATTGTGGCAGGGGCTTTTGCCGGATGTAATGTGCAATTACACCATCGCGGTGAAATTGGTTCAGAAAAAGATCCAATTTTTACGACAAAAGTCCACAATCCAAGTAAAGCTTTGATCGAATCAGCAAAAAATAATGTAGATTTAACCGCTTTACAGAAAAAATTAGCACCAAATTATGCGCTATTGAGTGAAATCATCGATTATAAAAACTCACCAAACTGCTTGCAAAAAGGCGAATGTGATTTAGGTGGAAAAGTCGGTGAATACAGTATTAAAGACGGCAAGTCGGTCAAAATTACTGGTTCTATCAGCACCGGGAAGAAAATTGTCAGTGCATTATTGCTTGCACATTATGTGGGTAAGCCTGATTCAGAAATTGCAAACGGTCGTGTGAATAGCCAAGACAAATGGCGTGCAATTAACGAAATTAAAAACGAATATTACCGCACGTTATTTAAAAATAACGAAGCGTTAGCACAAAATGCATCATACCCGCTATTGGCATTTATTCAGCAACAGCTAAATAGCGAAAATAAAATTAACTTATTGGTTGGTCACGATTCGAATATCGTCGCTCTGCTGGCGGCACTAGGTGTTGAGCCTTATGAATTGAATGATTCATTAGAAAATATCCCGATTGGTGGCAAGTTACTATTTGAAGTGTGGAAACACAAACCCAGTGGCAAACTCAAATTTAAGTTGGATTATGTGTATCAAACCACTGAACAGCTGATTAATATCACGCCATTAAGTTTATCAACACCACCAAACCAAACCGCCTTAACTCTCAAAGGCTGTGAAAAAGATGAAAAGGGCTTCTGTGATTACGAACGTTTTCAACAGGTGTTGAGTGAGAGTATTAAGAACGGTAAGAAATAGCGTTCATGCAACCCTATGAAAAATACTTAAAAGAGAATTCGCAGAAATTGCGAGTGGATCAAACGGATGCGGAAAGAAAATTATGGCAACGCATCAATCGAGATCAATTATTAGGATTTCGATTTAATCGACAAAAGCCACTTTTAAGTTATATCGTTGATTTTTATTGTGCGAAAGCAAAGCTGATTATCGAATTAGATGGTAGTCAGCACTATGAACCTGATTATCAGGAAAAAGACGCATTGCGAGATGCAGAATTAAATTCACTTGGTTTTACGGTGATGCGATTTAGTAATGATGAAGTCATGCGTGAAATTGAAGGTGTAGTAGAGCAGATTTATTTGTTTTTGGAGAATGTGAGGGCTGATTGAGTATGAGGTTGGATTAACCTCTGCCAAATCTCCCCTAACCCCTCTTTGCTAAAGAGGGGGATTTATTGAGTAAATTGATAGTAACTGAC
>CAJPKS010000169.1:0-4042 GCA_905371285.1 Haemophilus sp. HMSC068C11
AAGTGATGATTTGCACATTTAATAGTCTCTTTTACATAGTAAATAACAAGTGAAAGTTAATCATAAAAAACTCACTTTCACTTGGATAAATTGCCTTAATCACTTTTCGCAATTCTACCAAACTCATATTTTCCTGAGCTGCATGCTGTTCCGTTAGTTCATCAAGAGTAATCGGCGACACACCTAACACTTCAATCGTACAGAAATATTGATTATCTTCAAATCGACCCACACGCAAAATATCACCTGCTTTAAAATGACTTTCGGATTTATCTCGAATGGTGATGGTTTTACGCCCTGCGAGAATATCGGCTTCGAAGCGTTGATAAAAGGTAATATCGTTCATAAAGTGCGGTCACAAAAAATCTATTTTTTATTTTGAGGGCGATTTGATCACGCCCTCATATTGGTAAAAATGAGATTATGCCTCAATCCCTCTTAATTCATCTTTAATGCGTTGAATTTCTAAGAATAAACGGCGTTCTTCTTGACGGCAGAAACTATCGCCACTTAAATTTTTCGCGTCAGCAGAACAACGAACTTGTTTATATTGTTTTTCTAACACATTCAATACCGCTTTTTTCTGTTTATATTTAGCACTTTCTTTCGATGTTTTTTCAGCAGGAATTACGCGTGGTTTCTGAGCCGTTGCCGCTTGTTGCGCGACAACCGTTTCTTTTTTCTCAGATACTTTTTCTGCCACATCATCCGCTTTCGTCTCTTTTTTAACTTCGGCTTTCACAGCGTCAGATTTTTCATCTGCTTTTTTGGCATCAGCTTTAACATCTGTACTTTCTGTTTTTTCAGCTTTTTCAGCAGATTTGGTTTCAGCGACTAATTCTTTAGATTTTTCAACCGCACTTTCCGCTTTTTCGGTTGATGTCGGTATTCTTACTGCTTTCTCAACTTGGGTTGAGGTATTTTCTTTATTGTCACAAGCAGATAATAAGGTGCTTGCGCCAAGAATAAGGCTTAAAGCCACTTTAGCGTTTAAATTCATGTTAATTTCCTAGGTTTTAAAGTTAAAAATATTAAGTGTTTTCAGTAGAAAGCGTCCAACCTTGCGAGCGAAGGATTTTATAACGTTCACGCGCTTGGGCTTTTTGTGTTTCTTCTACCGGTACAAAATCAATTAATTGCGTAAAGCTGTGGCTAAAATCCGGCACTTCCATTTGTAAATTGATCAGCAAATCTCGACGTTGGGCATTGCGTTTGCCTTTCCAACTAATCTCAATTGGCGGTGCATATTGTGTTGCTTCGCCTGAAAGATTATGAGGAACAAACTCATTCGGATCCCGTTGCCATAATGCTTCATCAATTAAAAATGCTTGCTCTTCTGTTTCGCACGCGATTAAAACTCGCTTGCCTAAACGCCACGCTTGAGCGGCAAGATCACAGGCAAGTTGCTCAACTGTTATCTTCTTTTCTGGATTTAAGAGATAAAATTGTGCGTTTTTTGCCATGATTGTGACTTCCCCATTTATCGTTTTGTAAACCGGCGAATTTTATCAAAAAAGCACTAAAAAATAAATCATCAACAAAGTGATTAACGTAAATAGAAAAAACACGGAAATTTTTTACCGCACTTTTATGATCTACATCACAAAAGTAACTTTTAACCTTTATGTTACATTCCATTCATAATTCGTAGGTGTTAGAATTTTCAAGATTTATTTTTATTTTCGATGATAGGAGTATCACATGGCATTTCGTATTGAAAAAGACACTATGGGCGAAGTTCAAGTTCCTGCAGATAAATACTGGGCAGCACAAACCGAACGTTCTCGCAACAACTTCAAAATTGGTCCAGCAGCTTCTATGCCGCACGAAATTATTGAAGCGTTCGGTTATTTGAAAAAAGCCGCTGCTTTCGCAAACTGTGATTTAGGTGTATTACCTGCAGAGAAGCGTGATTTAATCGCAACCGCCTGTGATGAAATCCTTGCAGGAAAATTAGACGACCAATTCCCGTTAGTCATTTGGCAAACCGGTTCAGGTACACAATCAAACATGAACGTGAACGAAGTGGTGGCAAACCGTGCTCACGTTTTACATGGTGGTAAATTAGGCGAAAAATCTTTCGTTCACCCAAATGATGATGTAAACAAATCACAATCTTCAAACGATACCTTCCCAACTGCAATGCACATTGCGGCATACAAAAAAGTCGTTGAACACACTATTCCTTGTGTAGAACGTTTACAAAAAACTTTTGCACAAAAATCAGCTGCATTTAAAGATGTAGTAAAAATTGGTCGTACTCACTTAATGGATGCAACCCCATTAACATTAGGTCAAGAATTCTCTGCATACGCCGCACAATTAGATTTCGGTTTACGTGCACTAAGAAATACCCTTCCACACTTAAGCCAATTAGCACTTGGTGGTACTGCAGTGGGTACAGGTTTGAACACACCAAAAGGCTATGATGTAAAAGTAGCGGATTACATTGCAAAATTCACCGGCTTACCATTTGTGACTGCGGAAAACAAATTTGAAGCGTTAGCTGCACACGATGCAATCGTTGAAACTCACGGTGCAATTAGACAATTAGCGATGAGCTTATTCAAAATTGCAAACGACATTCGTTTATTAGCATCAGGCCCGCGTTCTGGTATCGGTGAAATCTTAATTCCTGAAAATGAGCCAGGTTCTTCAATCATGCCGGGTAAAGTGAACCCAACTCAATGTGAAGCGTTAACCATGGTGTGTGCACAAGTATTCGGTAACGATACTACTATCGCATTTGTTGGCTCACAAGGTCACTTCCAATTAAACGTATTTAACCCAGTTATGGTGGCAAACTTCTTACAATCTGCACAATTATTAGGTGATGCTTGCATATCATTTGATGAACACTGCGCAACCGGTATTCAACCAAACTACCCTCGCATTAAACAACAATTGGAAAATTCATTGATGTTAGTAACCGCACTTAATACACACATTGGTTACGAAAATGCAGCGAAAATTGCGAAAACGGCACACAAAAATGGTACAACCTTGCGTGAAGAAGCGATTAACTTAGGCTTAGTTTCAGCCGAAGATTTCGACAAATGGGTTCGTCCAGAAGATATGGTGGGTAGCTTAAAATAAACTCCCCCAATAATTTAATGTCAAAGGCAGGTATTCCTGCCTTTTTATTTGTGTTTTTTTAGAGGGCTTTTTTGTTATAATCACGGCAATATTTTTGATATGAAAAAAACTATGAAACTGAAATTTATTATTGCTGCCATTTCAGCCTTATTTTCCACCGCACTTTTTGCTCAATGGCAACCAGTTGGCAATGCTGAATACACATGGGGGCCATTCCATGTTTATACTGTCGGCTTATATTCTGAAACGGGGTCATATGAAAAAAATGAACGCCCATTAATGTTTTCGATTAAATACGAGAAACCAGTTGAAGGGAAAAATTTCGCCATTGCTTTAACTAAAGAAATGGAAGCCCAAAACTTAAGTAAAGATGACACCACCGCATGGCTGAAAAAAATGCAGGAAATCTTCCCTGATTTTTCACCAAACGACATCTTAAATTTTGTTGCCTTAGCGGATAAAGGCTATTTTGTGTTAAATGACACCGTGTTAGATCACGAATTCGATCAAAAATTTACACAAGCGTTTATTGATGTGTGGCTTTCAGATAAAAGTAGTTTTATCAAATTACAACCGCAATTATTAGGTAAAGAAAAACCGGCTCACGATAGCAAAGAATTTCAACATCAACCGGCAAGCGAGCCTTTTGATGAAGAAAATACAATGCCGGAATTACCACCAAATTACGATTTTAAACAAGACGCAAAAGGATAAACAACAAGGGCGAACATGATATTGTTCTCCCTTTTCTTTTATTGTTTCACTTGTTGTTCTAAAAATAAGATGATCTGCAATGCAATATCAATGCCACTGGTTTTCTCAATCATTTCTAAACCTGGACAGGCATTCACCTCAAGCACCAATAAACCCTCTATAGATCGAAACAAATCAACCCCACCTACGGCAAGCCCTACGGCTATAGTAACACGAATAGCGATGGATTTTT
>CAJPKS010000170.1:0-4001 GCA_905371285.1 Haemophilus sp. HMSC068C11
TGTAAATGTTGTTAAAACTGACCGCACTTTATTAGCCTATAAAAGTAAACCGCACGTTAACGTGCGGTTTATTGTTTATCTCGAAATAACCTCTTTTGTGAAGGCTTCCATTTCGGCTTTACGCCATGGTGTTGAGAAGAAAATAGTATCTTTCAAACCAGATTCACTATTTAGTGGACGAACACCGAATTCTTGGTTTAATTTCTGTTGTACTTCAGGTGAGGTAATCCAATGCACGAAAACAAGTGATGCGGCTGGGTTAGGCGCATTTTTTGCTACGGTTACAACATTACCACCGCCAGGCATCCCAAATTTTGGTACATAGAATTTTAAACGGTCAGTAATTGCACCTTGTTTTTGCAAGCTGAACAAGTGATCTTGCCATGCAGAGACAATCACTAACTCACCATCGTTTAAACGGGTTAGACTATCAGCATTCGAAGCTGTACGGATTAGCGCATCTTTTTTACTGCTGAACCAATCCCAGGTTTTCTTCCAATTAGCAATCTGTGCTTCATCAATTTTATCGGTACGGTAATCATAATCACCATTAATATACACTAAAGCTCGCTGAATGAAGGCATTACCGGAGCTGCCACCGTTTGGATCAGAATAGCCGAATTTTTTTGGATTTTTATCAATATAACTTTCCATATCAGCCCAAGATTGTGGCAGTTCCTCTTCTTTTATTCGCATAGGATCATAAGCTAGACCGGTTTGATTACCCCAGTAACCTACAGCCATATCGCCTAATTCAACACCTTGTAAGTGGTGATTTAATTTATCGAAATTTGGTAAGTTATTGAGTTTTACAAGAATGTCATTTTTCGCTACGTTGCCTAAACGGTCAGCATTTAACACAACCACATCCATTTTGCCGGTTTCTAGATTTTTTTCAGCAATCAGTTTATTGATATTACCGTCCAAGGTGCCTTCAGGTACTTTGACTTTAATACCGTATTGATTTTCAAATTCTTTGACAAAATTACGGAATTGCGGTTGCAAATACCAAACGCTAACTGTCAATTTTCCTTCTTTTTTAGCGAGTTCTTCGATTTCGCTCCAAGATTTACCACTTAAGTCAGTGGAAGCCGAGGCAAAAGTACTGACAGCCAAGGCGGCAGCGGTAAGACCAATGGATAGAAGTTTACGGATATTTTTTTGCATAAGATGCTCCTTGTGAAAATTATGCTTTTCCTGTGGATTGAGAGAGATAATTCCCTTTCAACAATTTTTCGATAATCATCATCAAAATAATGTTTGGTACCAACAAAATAATCGATACAACGGCCGCATTCGGACGAATAAAAGAATAACCGAGGAAAGAATATAAAATGGTTGGCACGGTAATAAAGTCTGGTGAGCCGATAACGAAAGCGATAGCAAACTCTTCAATACTTTTCACTAAACAGAAAATAATTGATGCTAAAAAACTGGGTTTTAACATCGGCATATACACGTCTTTGAAAACGGTAAATTTAGATGCACCTAAGTCACGGCTAGCATCAATGAGGTCTTGTGGTACAGAAGAAAAGCCCGCGGATAAAATCCGAATAGCATAAGGTAACGTGAGTACAACATGCCCAATAACAATGCCGATGAATGGATTGTTAATATTTAAATCCAATAACATACGGCTAAAGAATAGGGCAATAATCATGCCTGGAATAACCAATGGAATCAGTGTCAATAATTCTGCTAATTTTTTACCTCTAAACTCCATACGTCCAAATGCATAAGCTGTTGGGAGAGAGAGTAAAATAGTGATCAGAGAAACCGTAGGCGCAATGGTATAGCTATTAAACATTGCTTCAGGTAAAGAGGTGGTTTCCCATACAATTTTCCAACGTTCAAAAGATAATGATTGAGGGAAAATATCTGGATAACTCCACGGTTTAGCGGGATCTACCAATGACCATAAACCCGCCATTAAAAAGGGTAGGAACAACCAAATAAAATTAGCAAGAATAAAGAAGGTTAAGGAAATACGTGCGATTAATCGACCATTTTTCGTTGTGATTTGTACGGAACTACTCATTTGACTTCTCCACGTTTGACGGCTAATGGTTTAATCAATAATGACACTAGGATGGTGAAGAAGGCTGAGGTCAACATAATAGTTAATGCCATGACCGCACTTTGATTCCACTCTTCAAATTCATAGGCGGACATTTGCATTAAACGTGCTAAAGAATAGGTACTACGAGGACCTGCAATACTATAAAAGGCGAAATCACCGAGTGCACCGATAAATATTAAAATAAAGGAAACTTGTACCGCACCTAAGGTTAGTGGGAAGATCACATAACAAAAACGTTGCCAAGGACTCGAACCTAAATTAGCTGCCGCATCTAATAAATCAGTTTTCAGTGAATTGACCGCGCCACCAATAAGAATTAAAGCAAAGGGAATGTTTTTCCACATTTGTAAAATCACTACTCCCCAACCAAATTCGTCATTTTGTAGGGTTTTCGGTTCGTCCCAAATGCCTAAATAAACGAATACTTCGTTAAGAATGCCGTGGTAAGAAATCATATTGACGAACAAAAAGGCGGCAACCAATCCCGGTACCAACATAGGTGCCCGCAAGATGGTGATGATCGTTACCTTAGCTGGTAATTTTTTACGTAACCACATGGCAATGGGATAAGCCACGATGATGGATAAAATCGCTCCTAATAAAGACACTTTTACGGAATAAATATACGAATTTTGGAATACAGGGCTATTTAATACGGCTTGCCAATACTCCAAACTAAATTGGCTTTCTTCCCCACCCATACTGTATAAACCAAGGCTTTGAGAGACGACAATGTAGAATGTGGACCCCATTAAAAATAGGATTGTACCTAAACCGCTGCATAGCAATAACCATGCTTTTACATCATTTTTGAGACTTTTCATTTTACGGACTCCAAGAATTTAATCGCATGGCGGGGAACCGTAAAGGTGAGTTTATCGCTCAAATTCGGACATTTTGTTAGTTGCAGGCGTAATTTTTTCTCTTCATCACTACGTTTAATAACTCCTTGCACTTCCGTGATATTGCCCATAAAAGCGGTGTTGATGATATCTACTGTAATTTGGTTTTCCGCTTCCGTTTGTGCGTTTGGTAACAATTCAATGTCTTCTGGTCGAAAGCAAATATAAATTCGTTCTGATTCCGGTTTTTTCTCAGAAAATACGGTGAAATCGCCAAAAATAGAACTAACAGCATAAAGGTTATCGCCGATGTTTTTTACATTGGCTTCCGTGATATTGGCAATGCCAATAAAATCTGCCACAAAGCGGTTTTTAGGATGATGATAAATATCTTGAGGAGAGCCAATTTGCTCAATAGCACCTTTATTTAACACAATAATTTTATCTGACATAGTTAGGGCTTCAGCCTGATCATGAGTCACATAAATACTAGTCAAATTGTATTGTTTTGAGAGTTGCTTAATTTCAAAACGTACACTTTCGCGTAATTTGGCATCTAAGTTGGAAAGCGGTTCATCAAATAAAATTACATCTGGACGAGTGACCATGGCTCTGGCTAATGCGACACGTTGCTGTTGACCTCCAGAAAGCTCATTGGGTAATTTCAATTTATGAAATTCTAAATCCATTTGTTTCAATGCGAGATTTAAACGCTGTTTTTGTTCTTCAATATCAATTTTACGTTGCTTTAAACCATAGCAAATATTGTGAGAAACGTTGAGGTGAGGGAAAAGGGCATAGGATTGGAAACACATGGCTGTATTGCGTTTTTCTGGAGGAACGTTGTTAACATTTTTTCCTCCAATAAGGATTTCACCTTCATCAGCCACATGAAATCCAGCGATTAACTTTAATAAGGAGGTTTTACCACAGCCACTTGGTCCTAATAAGGTGACAAACTCGCCTTCTTCAGCGGTAAAAGTAATATTATTTGCTGCGTAAAAGTCACCAAATTTTTTTGTAATATTTTTTATTTCTAACTTTGCCATTTTTACATCCTCTATTTGGTTTACAACTAT
>CAJPKS010000171.1:0-3967 GCA_905371285.1 Haemophilus sp. HMSC068C11
TGACTAAATTTGCTTGATGAATTAATGCAGCAAGTTGTTTCAAACTGGTTTTTCCTGAAGCATCAACCGGTTGAAAGTCACAAAGTGCGGTAATTTTTTTCACCATATCTAATTCACGTTTTGCCGGCGAGCTACAAAAAATCACATTCACATTATGTTGATGAGCAATGTTCGCCACCTCCGCGTAACGTTTAATCAACCAATCTTTCTCGACTTTACTAGAACAAGGGGAAATAATCAGATTTTTACGTGTAGGATCAATAAACTGTTTGGCATATTCTCGATCTGAATCAGAAATTGCCAATTGCCAAGAAAGCATCTCTGCCGGTGGTACACCAAGATAATCTGCAAAAGCCATGAAACCATCTAGTACATGAGGCGTTTCAGGATCTTGAACTCGACGATTCACAAACAACCACTGCCCTTCTCGAGAACGTTTTTTGCCAAACCCAATTTTATATTTCGCTTGAATACCAAGAGAGATAATAGAAGCACGAAATGCCGTCTGCATATTCAAAAGCGCATCAAATTGATTATTTTTCAAAAACATCCATAAATTCCACACGCCTTTCCAACCGCTCTTTTTATCGTAAGGAACCAGTTCCACGCCTTCAATACCGGAAAGCAGGCTCATTTCTGTTTTACCCACAATCCACGTTAATTTCGTTTGTGGCCAATGACGTTGAATATGCTGCACCACAGCAAGTGCATGACAAACATCACCCACAGCAGATAAACGCAAAATACAAAGTGATTTAGGGGGAGAGGTAAAAAGTGGAGAATGGGACATTTGAGTTCCTCGCGCATTTAATTTCCGTCTATTTTAAAGTAGAATGAGGGCATTTTCTATTATTCGGTTCAACTAAAATGCTTGAATTCCAACAAGATAATCAATTCTTTCTTTTTAATCTCACGGAAAAACCAACCGAACCCGCTTCATTTTTTGAATCGGCTTTTTGGGAAAGGCAACAACGTATTACCGGTTCAGCCAAAGGACGTGGCACAACCTACTTCCTGAACACAAAAGATCTGTTTGGGGTAAATACTGCCCTTCGTCACTATTATCGAGGCGGTTTATGGGGAAAATTCAACAAAGATCGCTATCCTTTTCAATCATTGAGTGAAACTCGCAGCTTGGCGGAATTTCAGCTGTTAAATCAACTCCATCAAGCTGGTGTAGCTGTGCCAAAACCGATTGCTGCACGTGTTAAAAAAGGCAAATTAGGTATTTGCTACCAAGCGGATATCTTGATTGAAAAGATCGAAAATGCCCAAGATCTGACCGCACTTTTACAAACCCAACAATTGCCGAATGACATCTGGCAAGCTATCGGTAAATTAATTCGCCAGTTACATGATTTGCAAATTTGTCATACGGATCTCAACGCCCGTAATATTCTCGTTCAACAACTCGAAACTGAACAAAAATGTTGGCTCATTGATTTCGATAAGTGCGGTCAAAAATCAGGAGATTCTTGGAAACAAGGCAACCTGGAAAGATTACACCGCTCTTTTGTCAAAGAAGTCGGCAGAATGAATATTCAATTCAATGAAGAAAATTGGACTGACTTGTTGAAAGGATATAACGCCTAAAACGCATTAGAGAAAGGCAATAAAAAAGACCGCCTAATGCGATCTCTGAGAATGGTCCCCCCTACCGGACTTGAACCAGTGACCAAGCGATTATGAGTCGCCTGCTCTAACCGACTGAGCTAAGGGGGGAAAGTGCGGTTGATTATAGAGAAATAATCATTTGAAGTCTATATACAAAAGGATGGTCGTTGGAAAATTGACCATCCTTTTTTAGATTCATTATTGCAATACCGAAATATCCGCCACTTGTAAGAACAAGCCTTGTAACGTGTTTAAAATCGCTAAGCGGTTTTGACGTAATGCTGGATCTTCAGCATTTACCATTACGTTATCAAAGAAGCTGTCTACCGGTGCGCGTAAGTTCGCTAATTTATCCAATACTGCCGTGTAATCGCCTTGTGCGATAAGTGGCTGTACTTCAGTGCGTAATGCAAGTACCGCTTCAGCAAGGGCTTTTTCTGCTGGCTCTACGCAAGCGGTTAAATTGATCTCACCAATTGCAGCATCCGCTTTGGCTAAGATGTTACTTACACGTTTATTTGCTGCTGCTAACGCTTCCGCTGAATCTAAAGTACGGAAGTGGGAAACTGCACGCACGCGAGCATCAAAGTCAGCTGGACGGGTTGGACGACGAGCCAATACCGCTTGAATCACATCCACCGCAATACCTTCATCTTGATACCAAGCACGGAAACGGCCGAGCATGAAGTCCACCACATCAGCAACCACATTTTTATTCGTAAGTTTATCGCCAAAAAGTGCGGCTGATTTTTTCACTAAATCTTCTAAATCAAGCGGTAAGTTTTTCTCAACAATAATACGCAACGCACCTAATGCCGCACGACGCAATGCAAATGGGTCTGCGCTACCTTTTGGTGCTTGGCCAATACCGAAGATACCGGTTAGTGTGTCAAATTTATCCGCTAAAGCGACCGCACTTGACACTAAGGATTTCGGTAATTTATCCCCCGCAAAGCGTGGCATATATTGTTCGTTTAATGCGACTGCCACTTCTTCGTCTTCACCATCATGACGAGCATAGTGCATACCCATTACGCCTTGCGTATCGGTGAATTCAAATACCATGTTGGTCATCAAGTCACATTTTGACAGTAACCCCGCACGTTTTGCTTTCGCTTCGTCTGCACCGATTTGTTTTGCAATTTCACCCGAAAGTTGTTCAATACGGTCTGTTTTGTCTTTTAATGTACCGAGTTGTTGTTGGAACAACACAGTTTCTAAACGTGGTAAACGATCAACCAGTTTTTGTTTTAAGTCGGTTTTGAAGAAGAATTCCGCATCGGTTAAACGTGGGCGAACCACTTTTTCGTTACCTTCGATAATTGCTGTTGGATCTTCTGGGTTGATGTTCGATACAAAAATAAAGTGCGGTAATAATTTGCCGTCTTTATCATAAATCGGGAAATATTTTTGGTCGCCTTTCATGGTGTAAACCAAGGCTTCTGCAGGCACCGCTAAGAAACGCTCTTCAAATTTTGCCGCTAAAACGTTTGGATATTCCACCAATGAAGTCACTTCTTCAAGCAAGCTTTCTTCAATATCAGCCACACCGCCAAGTGCGGTTGCTTTTGCTTGAGATTTTGCAAGAATTTCTGCTTTACGCTCGTTGAAATCGGCTACGACAGAACCTTTTTCACGCAATAATTGTGGATATTGGTCTGCATGTTGAATTTCAAACTCTTTCTCGCCTAAGAAACGGTGACCGCGAATAGTGCGCGCACTTGCCACACCTAAAATTTCACCTTCGATTAACTCATCACCTAACAGCATGGTCACGGTATGAACTGGACGGATAAATTGCACGGTTTTATCTGCCCAACGCATTGGTTTTGGAATTGGCAATTTCGCCAACGCATTTGCCACAATGTCGTTCAGCAAGTTTTTGGTCGGCTGACCTTCAATTTTCGCACGGTGAACGAGCCATTCACCTTTATCAGTTGCAATGCGCTCTGCTTGATCAACGGTAATACCACAACCGCGCGCCCAGCCTTCTGCCGCTTTAGTTGGTTTACCTTCCGCATCAAAGGCTGCAGACACTGCCGGCCCACGTTTTTCGATCTCTTTGCTCGGTTGCTGTGTTGCTAAGTTTAATACTTTCACCGCCAAACGACGCGGCGCCGCAAACCATTCGATTTTGTCGAATGATAAGCCCGCTTGGTTTAATTCCGCCTCAACGTTATCCGCAAAAGAGGTCGCTAATGTTTTGAGAGCTTTTGGTGGCAGCTCTTCTGTGCCGATTTCTACTAGGAAGTTTTGGGTTGTCATTTTGTTTTCTCTGGTAAGGTGCGATTTGGCACCATTTTATTTTAATTTAATCTTTTTCAATCAGTGCTTCACATTTCACCGAAAAATT
>CAJPKS010000172.1:0-3939 GCA_905371285.1 Haemophilus sp. HMSC068C11
AAACACGCTTGGTACGAAGATGATGAACCATTAGAACCTTGGGCTGGTTTAACTCGTCCGAAATATACCGGATGGCAGGATGACGGTAAATATTCTTGGGTAAAAGCGCCGACCTTCTACGGCAAAGTGGTAGAAGTCGGTCCGCTCGCCTATTTAATTTGCGGCTTGGCAGCGAATGACAAACCAACCGTTACCCATTTCAACGAATTAAAAGGCATTTATGAAAAATTGACTGGTAATACTTTAACCACCGATCAATTACATTCTACCCTTGGACGTATTATCGGTCGTACCGTACATTGCTGTGCGCTCAACGACATTTTAAGCGCTCAATGGCAAATGCTCATTGATAATATCGCTAAAGGTGATATGACGGCTTATATTAAAACAGATATCCCAGCAAGCGGCGAATTCCGTGGTGTTGGTTTCGGTGAAGTACCACGCGGTATGCTTTCTCACTGGGTTGTCATCAAAGACGGCCGCATTGAAAACTACCAAGCCGTTGTACCATCTACATGGAATGCAGGTCCACGTAACGAACAAGACCAAATGGGCCCTTATGAGCTTTCCATTATTGGTACACCGGTGGCAGATCCAACTAAACCGTTAGAAGTAGTCAGAACTATTCACTCTTTCGACCCTTGTATGTCCTGTGCCGTGCATGTCGTTAATACCGAAAACGGCGAAGTGACTGAAGTGAAGGTGTTGTAATGAAGCCGTTAATTCTTGGCGTCGGCAATATTTTGTTAAGCGATGAAGGTGTCGGTGTCCGCGTTGTGCAGGAGCTTGAAAAACGCCCTGAAATTCAACCGTACTTTGACGTCATTGATGGTGGTACTTGTGGCATGGAATTACTGGATGCGATGGCAAATCGCGAGCATTTGATTATTGTCGATGCCGTGCTTGCTAACAAACAGCCAGGCGAGATTATTGTGTTACATGATGAGCAGGTGCCCACCTTTTTCTCTCGCAAAATTTCACCACATCAACTCGGCATTTGTGATGTACTTTCTGCAATGAAATTAACGGATGAATTCCCAAAACACCTTTGCCTCATCGGTATCCAACCAGAATCGCTAGAATCTGGAATTGGTTTGACGGAAACAATACAAAACGTGTTGCCAAAGGTTTTTGAAACGTTAAATCAAGTGATTGCTGAATATGGTTTGAATCTAGACTCCCCTCTTTAGAAAAGAGGGGCTGGGGGGAGATTTGACTTAATTAATAGAGACAAGTGTTAAATCTCCCCTACCCCCTCTTTACGAAAGAGGGGAACTTTCTTTAAGATTTCACCTGCTATGCTTTAATCTTATTAATATTGAAAAATAAACCATGTATCGACACGAAAAAACACCTGAAAACTCTACCGCACTTTTAACCTCTGTTACTGGCTTTGAAGAAAACCCAACAGAGATTTTCCTTGCCGAAATGCAAAACATTGTACCTGAAATGCAAGATCTTCCTTTTTATCACAAAGGCATCGAGTGTTTCTGTCCTAAATTTGTTTTATTCGAAGACCAATGGATCGGCACAGTATTAACCCCGTGGATGATGAGTGTGGTGATTCTACCTGGCCCTCAACAACAATGGGAACCACGTGAATTAGGTGATAAACTCACTGTGCAACTGCCTTACAAAGCACTTACTTTCACCGTTAGTAGTCTTGAAAATGTACCGCAATATTTAAGTTGCTCCTTACATTCACCACTCGATCCGAATCTGACTAACGAACAAGCAGTTCAACTCACACAAGATTGTTTGCGTATGGTTTTATCCATCCCAACCGCACAGCCTACATTTAATTCTGATCGCCGTAATCTATTTAAGGCGATGATCAAATAAATGTTAGCTGCAAACAGTTAATAAAAATGGGCAAAGTAAACTAACTTACTTTGCCCATTTTGCTTTCCATCCCACACAAAGTGCGGTCAGTTTTTGCTTAATTTTTCAAATTAATACAGCACACGTGCTTTGATTGTGCCTTCAATCTCACGAAGTTTAGCCAATAACGGAGACGCATCATCTGTTTCGATATCAACGACCACATAACCAATTTTCGGATCGGTTTGTAAAAATTGTGCCGCAATATTGAGATTAGCTTCAACAAAAACTTGGTTCAATTTGTTTAATACACCAGGACGGTTTTCGTGAATATGAAGTAAACGTTTTGTACCAACGTGTTCTGGCAAGGATACTTCAGGGAAATTCACAGAAGAAAGGGTTGAACCGTTATCTGAATATTTCACAAATTTACCCGCTACTTCAAAACCAATGTTTTCTTGCGCTTCCGCGGTTGAACCACCGATATGCGGGGTTAAGATCACATTATCAAATTTACGTAGTGGAGAAACAAACTCTTCATTGATTGATGCAGGCTCAACAGGGAATACGTCAACCGCTGCACCACGAACTTTACCTTGTTCAAGCGCAGCTGCTAAAGCATCAATATCCACTACCGTACCACGTGCCGCATTGATCAAAATAGAATCTTGTTTTAATTGCGCAATACGTTCAGCACTCATTAAATTACGAGTTGAAGGTAAATCTGGTACATGAAGCGAAATCACATCACAAGAACCTAACAACTCTTCAAGTGTGTGTAATTGTTTTGCATTACCCAATGGCAATTTATTTTCAATATCGTAGAAATATACTTCCATCCCTAGAGACTCCGCAATAATACTTAATTGCGAACCGATATGGCCATAACCCACAATACCGAGTTTTTTACCGCGTACTTCATGAGAGCCCACCGCAGATTTATTCCATAAACCACGATGCACATCCGCATTTGCCTGAGGGATATTGCGCATTAAGAGCAAAATCTCACCCAACACTAATTCAGCTACAGAACGTGTATTGGAGAACGGGGCATTAAATACCGGAATCCCACGCATTTTTGCCGCATCAAGATCCACTTGGTTGGTACCAATACAGAAACAGCCAATGGCAATGAGTTTCGGCGCAGCTTCAATCATTTCCTTAGTCAAATTAGTACGAGAACGTAAGCCGATAAAATGCGCATCTTTAATCGCTTCTTTTAGCTCATCACCATCTAAGGCTTTTTTGTAAAAGTCGATATTGGTGTAGCCAGCCGCATGTAAGGTATCTAATGCACTTTGGTGCACGCCCTCTAATAGCACAAATTTAATTTTTGATTTGTCGAGTGAGACTTTGTTTGTCATGTTTGCTTCCTTATTTTTATTAATCAATAATTTTTGCGCCGTCTGGTGTACCGACAATCACAATATCCGCCCCACGTAAGGCAAAAATACCATTTGTTACTACACCTGCGACATTATTCAATTCTTTTTCCATTTCCACTGGATTTAAAATAGCGAAGTTATGTACATCTAAAATCACGTTGCCGTTATCCGTTACCACGCCTTCACGATATTCAGGTGCGCCACCAAGAGAGACTAATTTACGACCGACTTGTGAACGTGCCATTGGAATCACTTCTACTGGCAATGGGAATGTGCTGCCTAACACATCCACTTGTTTACTAGAATCCACGATACAAATAAATTTTTTCGCTAAAGTGGCCACAATTTTTTCACGAGTTAGTGCTGCACCACCGCCTTTGATCATCATTTTTTGCGGATTGATTTCATCTGCGCCATCCACATAAATATCTAAACTTGATACATCATTAGCACTAAACACTTCAATACCCTGTTTACGTAATAATTCTTCTGAAGCTTTAGATGCTGCTACTGCGCCTTGGATTTGATCTTTTAATTCACCTAAGGCTTCAATAAAACAATTCACTGTTGAACCACTTCCCACGCCAACAATGGTATCGGGCTTAATATATTTTAACGCCGCACGTGCCGCTAATTTTTTCATTTCTAATTGGTCCATTTTTCTCTCCCTTTTAAATCGTGGATAACAACGTAAACGTTTGCTTTACTTTAATACGACACTATTAAATAAACA
>CAJPKS010000173.1:0-3901 GCA_905371285.1 Haemophilus sp. HMSC068C11
ATCATTATCACAAAATCAGGAAATAAGGCGCTAGTCCAATCACTTTTTTGTGACGAATGTAGCATTTTTGAAAGTAACCGCTTTCAATTTTATTCAAATTTACTATGATAATTGCTATGAAAAAATGAATGAGAGCCCTGTTATGCCTACAATTCGAGATGTTGCTGAATTAGCTTGCGTGTCGGTTGCCACTGTTTCCCGGGTGATTAATCGCTCCCCATCTGTGAGTGAAAAAACCCGTTATTCGGTACAACGTGCAATGGAAGTCTTAAATTATCAACCCAATGCAAACGCACAAGCTCTGGCCGTGCAAAATACCGATACCATTGGCGTGGTGGTTACCGATGTAACGGATCCGTTCTTTGCTATCTTGGTTAAATCGGTCGATAAAGTTGCTGAAGAGCATCAAAAAACGATTTTGATCGGCATTGGATACCATCATGCAGAAAAAGAGCGTGAAGCCATTGATACCTTGCTACGCAAGCGTTGTAGCTGTTTGGTCGTTCATTCCAAAGCCCTTTCTGACGAAGAGTTACAGCATTATTTAGAAAATGTACCCGGTATGGTGGTAATTAACCGCGTGATTGCGGGTTATGAAAATCGTTGCGTCAGCCTTGATAACCGCCAAGGTACCTATCTTGCCACTGAAATACTGATTCGTTATGGTCATAAGCACATCGCCTATATTGGTTCCAACCACGGTATTTTAGATGAAACTGAGCGCAAGGAAGGCTACTTAGAGGCCTTAGAAGCGCATAACTTCCCCATTGTAGAGCAAGCCATTGTGCATAATTCACCTGATTTTGAAGGCGGTGAAAAAGCCATGATTGATTTATTGAGCTACAACTCCAATTTAACCGCAGTGGTGGCCTATAACGATACAATGGCAGCGGGGGCAATTTCCGTTTTAAATGAAAACAATATCAAAGTCCCGAAACAATTTTCCATTGTGGGATTTGATGATATGCCAATTGCTCGATATTTAATCCCAAAACTCACTACAATTAGATATCCAATTGATTTAATGGCAAATTATGCAGCAAAACTAGCGTTAAGTTTAGTCGATTCGTCTATTGTTACACCTACTGTTGTGCAATTTAATCCAACATTGGTGAGACGTTTTTCCGTAGAAAATGCAATAAAACCGTGATGGAGATCACAAATTTAAACATTGCTATGTAATCGTTTTCATTTATGTGAGTTTGATCACAGATTAACGGTTTTGATTTCGGTATGATGGATTCAGTTGCAATAGATGTACGCAACATTCCTCTATTTGATATATAAAAAATCAACAATAAAATCTCTTTCTCTACATAGGAGCGTTTTTATGAAAAAAACAGCAGTATTAAGTGCAGTCGCTTTAGCAATCGGTTTAGGTTCAGCAACTTCAGGTTTCGCAGCCGATAACCGTATTGGTGTTACCATTTATAAATATGATGACAACTTCATGTCATTAATGCGTAAAGAAATCGATAAAGAAGCGAAAGCGCTTGGCGGCATTGAGTTATTAATGAATGACTCTCAAAATGCACAATCTATTCAAAATGACCAAGTGGATGGTTTGCTTTCTAAAGGTGTAAAAGCTTTAGCGATTAACTTAGTGGACCCAGCTGCAGCTTCCACAGTGATCAACAAAGCGAAACAAGATGACATTCCTGTTGTTTTCTTCAATAAAGACCCTGGTGCAAAAGCTATCGGTAGCTACGATCACGCTTACTATGTTGGTACAGACCCGAAAGAATCAGGCTTAATCCAAGGTGACTTAATTGCGAAACAATGGAAAGCAATGCCAGCCTTGGACTTAAACAAAGATGGTAAAATCCAATATGTATTATTAAAAGGTGAGCCAGGCCACCCAGACGCAGAAGCACGTACTAAATATGTGATTGAGCAATTAAATGCTAAAGGTATCCAAACCGAACAATTATTTATTGATACCGGTATGTGGGATGCAGCAATGGCTAAAGATAAAGTCGATGCATGGTTATCTAGCTCTAAAGCTAACGAAATTGAAATGATCATTTCAAACAATGACGGTATGGCGTTAGGTGCATTAGAAGCAACCAAAGCACACGGTAAAAAATTACCAATCTTTGGTGTGGATGCATTACCAGAAGTACTTCAATTAATTAAGAAAGGCGAAATTGCTGGTACTGTGTTAAACGATGGTGTTAACCAAGGTAAAGCAGTTGTTCAACTTTCTGCAAACCTTGCTAACGGTAAAGCAGCAACAGAAGGTACAAAATGGAAATTAGAAAACCGTGTTGTACGTATTCCTTATGTTGGTGTCGATAAAGATAACCTAAGTGAATTCTTAAAATAAGAAAATCTATTGCTTTTCTTTAATTTTAGGGGGAAAGGAAACCCAAATTCCCTTTCCCCCTTTTTGATGAGGTTGGATATGACAACTCAAACCCAAGACAGTGATGTACTACTGACGATGACGGATGTCAGTAAGTCTTTCCCCGGTGTAAAAGCCCTTGATCACGCCAATCTAACAGTTCGTTCTCACTCTGTTCATGCCTTAATGGGCGAAAACGGGGCGGGTAAATCGACATTATTAAAATGCCTCTTCGGAATTTATGCAAAAGACGAAGGTGAAATTTTATTCTTAGGCAAACCTGTTGATTTTAAAACATCAAAAGAAGCCCTTGAAAATGGGATTTCAATGGTTCACCAAGAACTAAACTTGGTGCGTCAAACCAGTGTAATGGATAACTTATGGTTGGGTCGTTACCCACTAAAAGGTCCTTTTGTGGATCACGCCAAAATGTACCGTGATACCAAAGCGATTTTCGATGAATTGGACATTGATGTTGATCCAAGAGAAAAAGTGGCCAAACTTTCCGTTTCACAAATGCAGATGATCGAAATTGCGAAAGCGTTCTCTTATAACGCTAAAATCGTAATTATGGATGAGCCAACATCCTCACTTTCAGAAAAAGAAGTGGAACATCTTTTCAAAATTATTCAAAAATTAAAAGATCGCGGTTGTGGCATTATTTATATTTCACACAAAATGGATGAAATCTTCAAAATTTGTGATGAAATCACCATTCTTCGTGATGGTAAATGGATCAATACCGTTCAAGTTAAAGGCACCACCATGGAAGAAATCGTTTCAATGATGGTTGGCCGTGAATTAACACAACGTTTCCCAGAAAAAACAAACGTACCAAAAGAAATCACGCTTGAAGTGGAACATTTAACAGCGGTAAACCAACCGTCTATTCAAGATGTTTCCTTTAATTTACGCAAAGGTGAAATTTTAGGTATTGCGGGTCTTGTTGGTGCAAAACGAACCGATATTGTGGAAGCCATTTTTGGTGTCCGCGAATTAAAAGAAGGGACGATCAAGCTCAACGGAAAAATCGTGAAAAATCATACCGCACTTGAGGCGATTAACCACGGTTTTGCTTTAGTAACTGAAGAACGTCGTTCAACCGGGATTTATTCAAACCTAAGCATTGAATTTAACTCTTTGATTTCAAATATGAAATCTTACCTCACTCCTTGGAAATTGCTCAGCAATAAAAAAATGGCAAGCGATACACAGTGGGTGATTGATGCGATGAACGTTAAAACCCCTTCTCACAAAACAACGATTGGCTCGCTTTCTGGTGGTAACCAACAAAAAGTGATTATCGGTCGTTGGCTTTTAACCCAACCAGATATCTTAATGCTCGACGAACCAACTCGTGGTATTGATATTGGGGCAAAATTTGAAATTTATCAGCTCATTCAAGAACTCGCTAAAAAAGATAAAGGCATCATCATGATTTCATCAGAAATGCCGGAATTATTAGGCGTAACAGACCGAATTTTGGTCATGAGTAATGGTCGAGTTGCAGGCATCGTTGAAACGGCAAAAACGTCTCAAGAAGAAATTTTGCAACTT
>CAJPKS010000174.1:0-3830 GCA_905371285.1 Haemophilus sp. HMSC068C11
CCGATGACTAAGTTAAGGAGAAAAAATATGGATAGTAAACAATTAGCACAATATATTGATCACACTGCCCTTACTGCTGAAAAAACAGAACAGGATATTCTTAAGCTCTGCGATGAGGCCATTCAATACGGCTTTTATTCAGTCTGTATTAATTCAGGGTATATTCCTTTAGCCAAAGAAAAACTCGCTGGCTCAAACGTCAAAATTTGTACGGTTGTTGGTTTTCCACTTGGCGCTAACTTATCTTCTGTCAAAGCGTTTGAAACCCAAGAAGCCATCAAAGCGGGTGCGGGTGAAATCGATATGGTAATTAATGTCGGTTTGATTAAATCAAATAAATGGGATGCCGTAAAAGACGATATTCAAGCTGTGTTAATCGCTTGTCATGGCGTGCCACTTAAAGTGATTTTAGAAACGTGCTTACTCACCAAAGAAGAAATCGTGAAAGCCTGTGAAATCTGTAAGGCTTTAGGTGTGGCATTTGTTAAAACCTCAACGGGTTTCAATAAAGGCGGTGCAACCGTAGAAGATGTCGCATTAATGAAGAAAACGGTAGGCAACATTGGCGTGAAAGCTTCTGGCGGTATTCGTGATACTCAAACCGCACTAACGATGATTGAAGCAGGTGCGACACGAATTGGCGCAAGCGCAGGCATTGCAATTGTAACGGGTGTTTCTAGTAATACCTCAAGCAATTACTAATCAATAATGAAAAAGGAGATTGAAGTGTGTGCCTCAATCTCCTTTTTTCACCATCAAAGACTTAATTAAGCTTTAATTTGTCCTTTTAAGAAATCTAACAACTGATCTTTTGCAATCATTTGTTTTTCGCCGGTGCGGCGATTTTTATATTCGATTTCGCCGTTTGCGAGATTTTTCTCACCAATCACCACCATGTGTGGCACGCCGATAAGTTCCATATCCGCAAACATCACACCTGGACGCTCTTTACGATCATCAAAGATCACTTCTACGCCTTGTGCTTGTAAAGTGCGGTACAATTCTTCTGCATATTGTTGAACGCTTTCAGATTTGTGCATATTCATAGGCACAACGGCTACGGTGAATGGCGCAATTTCATCTGTTGGCCATACAATACCGCGATCATCAAAATGCTGTTCAATCGCTGCAGCCACCACACGTGTTACACCAATACCGTAACATCCCATGGTTACGACCATTGGACGACCATCTTCACCTTGAACAGTCGCATTCATGGCTTCTGAGTATTTTTTACCTAATTGGAAAATATGGCCGACTTCGATACCACGTTTAATCAATAAGGTACCTTTACCATCTGGGCTTGGATCACCTTCAACCACGTTACGAATATCCGCTACTTTTGGTAACGCTACATCACGTTCCCAGTTGATATTGAAGTAATGTTTACCATCAATGTTTGCACCCGCGCTGAAATCAGACACTAATGCCACTGAACGGTCAATAATCACTGGAATATTGAGGTTAACAGGGCCTAATGAACCAACACCCGCACCAATTTTTGCTTTGATAACAGCTTCGTCTGCAAATTCAAATGGTGAAGCCACTTCTGGTAATTTTTCTGCTTTGATTTCGTTTAATTCATGGTCACCACGAATGACTAATGCCACTAACGGTTGCTCTTCGCTTGCCCCTTTTACGATTAAGGTTTTAACCGTTTTCTCAATTGGCAAATTAAATTGTCCCACCAACTCAGCAATGGTTTTTGCATTTGGCGTATCAACTAATTCCATCGCTTTCGTTGGCGCGGCACGTTCACCAATCGCCACCGCTTCGGCTAATTCAATGTTTGCTGCGTAATCTGATTCCGTAGAGAAAATCACATCATCTTCACCGCTATTTGCTAACACTTGGAATTCATGTGAGGCGCTACCACCGATAGAACCAGTGTCTGCTTGTACTGCACGGAAATCTAAACCTAAGCGATTGAAAATATTGCTGTAAGTTTGGTACATCACATCATAAGTTTGTTGCAAGCTCGCGTGATCAGCATGGAAAGAATACGCATCTTTCATGATAAATTCACGCGAACGCATTACACCGAAACGAGGACGTACTTCATCACGGAATTTAGTTTGAATTTGGTATAAATTGATTGGAAGTTGTCTGTATGATGACACTTCGCGGCGAACTAAATCCGTAATCACTTCTTCATGTGTTGGACCTAATACAAAGTTACGATTACCACGATCTTCAAAACGAAGTAATTCTGGGCCATATTGTTCCCAACGGCCTGATTCTTCCCATAATTCTGCCGGTTGTACTACTGGCATTTTGATTTCAAGTGCGCCGCTTTTATCCATTTCTTCACGGATGATTTTTTCTACTTTACGGAGCACACGCCAGCCGGTTGGCATCCAGTTATAGAGACCTGAAGCAAGAGGACGAATCATCCCTGCGCGAAGCATCAATTGATGGCTCACAATGGCCGCTTCAGCTGGGGTTTCTTTTAATGTTGAGAATAAATATTGACTTGTACGCATTGAATTAACCTTAGATTCTAAGCATTGAGAAAAAATTGGTGAGAGTATAACAAAAAGTGCGGTCATTTTTAACCGCACTTTTTTATGAGAAAAGATTATCTTCTCGGTAAGTATCTAACTGGATCCACAGATTTACCTTTATAACGGATCTCGAAGTGAAGTTTCACAGCATTGGTTCCTGTGCTACCCATTTTCGCAATCTCTTGACCCGCTTTCACTTCTTGTTGATCGCTCACAAGGATCTTGTCGTTGTGTGCATAAGCACTTAAGAAATCATCATTATGTTTGATGATGATTAAGTTACCGTAGCCACGTAATGCGTTACCCGCATACACAACACGACCGCTCGCGGCAGCTTTAACCGCTTGTCCGCGAGAACCGCTGATATCGATCCCTTTGTTACCTCCATCGGTATTAGAGAAGCCTTGGATCACATTGCCTTGGGTTGGCCATTGCCATGCCACATTCGATGCCACTGGTGCCACAACGTTCGCATTAACTGGTGTATTGTTTGTAGTTTCCACTTGTGTTGTCGTCGTTGTCACTGGCGTACTCGGTGTATTGTTGGTAAACGCTGGGGTTGATGTACCACCAGTTGCGACACCAGCTTTAATTGGACCAATTACCGTACCATCAGAGCCAATTTGAGTACCATTCGCACCTGGTGTATAAGTCACTTCTGGTTCAGCTGGAGCTGTTGGTGCAGTTGGTGCCGTCGTTTTCACTGGTACAGTCGTGGTAACCGTTTTAGTTGAACAATTTGAAATTTTTAACGTTTGGCCCACACTTAAGCTATAAGGCTCTTTCATATTGTTCATGCTCGCTAAATCTTTTACATCCATACCGGTTAAGTAAGCGATTAAGAACATGGTATCGCCTTTATTTACTTTATAGGTATTTCCTTTGTATGAACCTTTTTGAATTTGGCTGTAATCCGGTGCATTGGTATTTGGATTACGCGGCACGTTGATTGCGCCAGAGCTGGTGCAATCAGAAACCGTTTTGGTTACTGTTTTAGTCTGTGGTTGAACCGGTGCTGGAGCTGGCGTTGGTTTAGGCTGTGCTGCAGCAGGTTGTTGAACCGGTTGATAAGTTGGTTGGAAACTTGGTTGTGGTGTTTGAGTTCCCGTTGGCACGCTATTGCCCATGGTATTTGGCATCGTATTTTGTTGGATTTCTGGCTGCCATGTACCGCTCGAATTATTATCAACAGGCTGCATTACACCCGGAGAAAGTGTGCCATCTACATTTTCAATTGGCGCAGGGCTATTTGAACTACACGCCGTTAAAATAGCGATAGTCACAGGGAGCAATAAAAACGATTTTTTCATTTATTCTTCCTTTAAC
>CAJPKS010000175.1:0-3804 GCA_905371285.1 Haemophilus sp. HMSC068C11
TAAAAACAATTAATACACATACTATAAAGCACGTAAATATTATAAAAAACACTCTAAAGGCTCTTTTCAAAAAATTTATCTCCTACTTTTCATTCTAGCTATAGTTACCAAATTTATTATAGCAACTAAAATTTTAGGGAGAGCTTTCATATTTCCAATTTTAATACGTGGGTAATTGAGATATCACTCCCTCAACAGTACCCTTAGGATATCTAATTTCACTAAAGGAATCTCCATTATCCACGCTATAAAATAAGCGTTCAGTATCTCCTGAATATGCCATACATAAATAAAGTGTATTTATCTTTTCATAACCACCTAGCTCTGTGGTATCAATTAGAAAAACATTAGGTAACTCTCCGTTATGCCATTTCATAGCATTAAATTTCTTTTCGCCAAAATCTTCATTTGTATAACCACCATAATAGTATTTATTAACAAATGAATCTTTCAAATTTAAAAATACTACGCCTAAGGTGTAATCATCATAAGAGTCATTATTTTCAGGATATACCCTATCACCTATTCTTATTTTTATATTACCGTACACATAATCATCAATTGAAAAGTGCTCACTCCAATAAACCCCAAAATCTTTTTTATCACTTTCAATTGCATTCATTACTTCTTACCTATTTTTAATTCTCAGCCAAATTTTTTGACTATTTGTTAATTTTAAAGGATTTCTTCTCACTCGTGTAATATTACTAAACTTTGTTTGTTACTTATGGGGTAAAGCTCTCCATAGGCTAATCTACTGCGAGATAAGTGCTTTCCCAAGACTGATAATAAAATAAAAGTGCGGTTAAAAACACGATGATTTTTAACCGCACTTTTTTATTTTAATCGTGTTATTAGCCCACTACTTCAGGCAATATACCTAATTTAATTAGGAATGGGATACTCACGATAATAATCCCTAGAATTGAGACAAAGAGTAGGACCCCTGAACCACCCGGCACACGATAAGGTAAGTTTGGATGTTGATGGCGAGCTTTCCAAACCAATGCTGCCGGCAATACCACTGCATAGAAAGCAAACATTTGTCCTGCATAACCTAATGCAAGGATGAAACCTTCTGGATAGAAGAATGCAAAGAGCAATGGCGGAAGGAAGGTTAAAAAACCTAAACTTAAACGGTTTGCAGAAAAATTGAATACACGTTTTAACAAGTCGTCAATACATTCTAGTAAACCGAGTGCGACCCCTAAGAATGAGGTAATCAGTGCTAAGGCAGAGAAGATTTTCACGACAGCCGC
Source organism: Haemophilus sp. HMSC068C11 (assembly GCA_905371285.1). Classification (GTDB taxonomy): domain Bacteria; phylum Pseudomonadota; class Gammaproteobacteria; order Enterobacterales; family Pasteurellaceae; genus Haemophilus_D. The sequence continues at coordinate 1,260 of CAJPKS010000175.1, forward strand.
AATAATGGTGCTGCCTGTAATCACTCGAACGGCTTCAATCAATCCATTTAATGTTGGATCTTGATTAAGGATTTCTAAGAATCGGCTTTGACTTAACACGCCGTGAGTAGAAAATTGCCATAAAAGATAACCCACTAATGTGATTGCAGAGCCCACAATAATAGAAAATCTTAAGGCTTTTACATCACCTTCTAAGTATTTATTTAAGCAAGGAATTGAGCCGTGGAAACCAAAAGCGGTAAAGAAAACCGGGCTAGCCGAAATCAATAGCGCTTTATCAATTGGCATGGCCATTAAGTTATCGATTTTAATTTCTGGAATCATCAATCCAAGCACAATAAATAAAGCCGCAATCATCGCGATAAATAAGAAACGATTTAAGGCATCCACAAAGCTTGTGCCAATTGCTACGAAGATACCAAAGAAGATCGTAAATGCCAGGATAGAACCTTTCATTTTGAGATCAGGCGTCGCAAAATCAGGTAAAGTTGAAGCAAGAATTGCACCACCACCGGTTACATAGGCGGAAAGTAATGCATAAAGGAAAATCATTAATACGCTAGTTGCGACAATTCGTCCTGGTCGACCAAAATACTGTGCGGCAAGCGTGCCAATACCGGCATCATGTTCAGCAGTTTGGTAAACCTCAACAAATAATAATGCGCTATAGGTGAGCAGAATCCATAAAAGAACAAGTAGAACAACTGTAAACGTGAAACCTATTCCTGCAGAGGTGAGAGGCATGGCAAGCATCCCTGCCCCAATCATCGTCCCTGAGGTAATCAAGGTACTTCCCAATGTTTTGTTCATAAGTTTTCTCCTTTCCGATTATCGTAGAAAGGCTAGTCACTTCCTTATTTGACAATACATCAAACCACAATGTCATTAGAATGTTTTCGCATTTTTCTCATTAACCAAATATTTTTTAGATACAAAAAGCCCTTACCCCGTTACTGAGGTAAGGGCGGTAGGCCTATTTTTGTTCAAAACGTGCAGTGAAGAAACGTAATTGTTTTGGTTCATACACGAAACGAAGCCCTTTAATATCCTCTTTATGTTTGAATAAGTGGATAATACCATCAGCAACTAAATCCATGTGTGCATAGGTGTAAACACGACGCGGAATAGTAATACGTACAGTTTCAAGTTTTGGATGATGGTTTTCGCCAGTTTTGATATCACGACCAGCTGAAATAATACCACGTTCCATTGTACGCACACCGCATTCAACATAGATTGCTGCCGCTAATGCTTGTGCCGGGAAGTCTTCTTCTTGTTTCAAATGTGGACAGAAACGACGTGCATCTAAGAACACCGCATGACCACCAATTGGTTCTACAATCGGTACACCCGCTGCTTTTAATTTTTCACCGAGGTAACGTACTTGTTTAACACGGTGTTCAATGTACTCTTCCTGAGTTGCTTCTTTCAAACCGATCGCCATCGCTTCCATATCACGACCAGCCATACCACCGTAAGACGGCATACCTTCGAACACCACAACCAATTCTTTCGCTTTCATGAATAATTCTTCATCATTCATACATAAGAAACCACCGATATTGGTTAAGCAGTCTTTTTTACCACTCATTGTACAACCATCTGCATAGCTGAACATTTCTTGAACGATAGATTTGATTGAGCGATCTTGATAGCCTGGTTCTTGTTCTTTAATGAAATAAGCATTTTCAATACAACGAGTTGCATCGTAGAACACTTTAATGCCGTGTTTTGCGGTTAATTCACGAACAGCTTTCATGTTTGCGATAGAAACCGGTTGACCACCCGCTAAGTTTACTGTTACCGCCAAGCACACATAAGCAATATTTTCAGCGCCTTTTTCGTTAATTAATTTTTCTAATTTTTTAACATCAATATCACCTTTGAATGGGATATCTAATGTCGCATCATGTGCTTCATCACGAATAATATCGTAGAAAATACCGCCATTGGCTTCTTGGTGGAAACGTGTAGTAGTGAAATACATATTACCTGGTACGTATTGACCCGGTTTAATCGCGATACGAGAAAGAATATTTTCAGCACCACGACCTTGGTGAGTTGGCACAATATGTTTGAAACCAAATAAGTCTTGAACTGTTTCTTCTAAATGATAGAAGTTGCGGCTACCTGCATAAGCTTCATCACCCATCATAATACCGGCCCATTGACGGTCACTCATTGCATTTGTACCGCTATCGGTTAAAAGGTCGATATAAACATCTTTTGAATCAAGTAAGAAGGTATTGAAGCCTGCCGCTTTCATCGCTTTTTCACGTTCTGATTTTGGTAAGATTGAAACAGGTTCAACACTTTTAATACGGAACGGTTCTGCTGGATAGTATGCCATAATAAATCTCCTATTATGTTAGGTTTAAAGTCCATGATTATTAACCCGCTACTAAAAACATCTATCATCGAGTTGCAAGCATAGTACTGAATTTTTTTCTGCAATACTGTGATCAAAGTCACAAATCGATAAAATTTTATCAAATTTATATAAAAGTATTTTTATTTGATAATTTTATATCAAAGTATCATAAAC
>CAJPKS010000176.1:0-3761 GCA_905371285.1 Haemophilus sp. HMSC068C11
GTTGGCGTCGTTGTTCAAGCTTTTGTTTGTAAATTTCAAGATCTTCTTCTTTAAAAGAAAAACCACAATTTGGACAAAATTGAGCGGATTCGCTGATTTTTTTACGACATTCAGGGCAGCGAGTAAGAGCCATTTATGATCCTTTTTTAATTATTTGAATTTATGGGCTTATTGTAAGTGAAAAAAGCGTAATGATAAACGTGACATGGATCACAAAATTGAAACAATGTAAAAATTAAAATTTTGATTTTGATGATTTTCACTTAGAATACCGCCGACGAAGTCTAGTATATGACTAAATTTCGGTATTCATTTATTCCTGAGGAGTATTTTTTATGTTGTGGTTTTTCTTCTGCGTGGCGTTATTGCTTGCAGGTTATTTCTTTTATAGTCGAGTGATTGAACGCATTTTTGTGATCAATCCAAATCGTCAAACGCCAGCGTATGCCATGAATGATGGCGTTGACTATATGCCAATGTCTAAAACCAAGATTTGGTTAATTCAATTGTTAAACATTGCTGGTACAGGCCCAATCTTTGGTCCGATTCTTGGTGCGTTATACGGACCAGTTGCAATGCTTTGGATCGTAATTGGTTGTATCTTTGCCGGTGCAGTACACGATTATTTCTGTGGAATGTTAAGTGTGCGTAATGGCGGTGCATCTATGCCTAACCTCGCAGGTAAATACTTAGGTCGTCCAGTTAAAGCATTTATTAACATCTTAGCGGTTGTACTTTTATTATTAGTGGGTGTGGTATTCGTTGCAAGTCCAGCTCAATTAATGGGTACGATTACAATGGATGTGTTCGGTGCTGCATCAGGTAGCATTTCTATTAGCAATGCGGAAGAAATCCATCAAGTAGCTGAAGCAGGTGGTATTACCGTTTGGGGTATGGATAAAGCGACTGTTATCAGTGTTTGGACTGGTATCATTTTCATTTACTATATTCTTGCGACATTACTTCCGGTTGATAAAATCATCGGTCGTATCTACCCATTCTTCGGTGCATTATTGCTCTTTATGTCAGTAGGTATGGTATATGGTTTAGTCAGTGCAGATCTTAGCTCTGCAGACCCAATTTCTTTCTATCGTTCTGTGGACGGTATGTCTTTTGAGAAATTCTTCCAAAACTTTGAAACCCGTGCAGATTTACCATTATGGCCACTCTTGTTCTTAACAATCTCTTGTGGTGCATTATCTGGTTTCCACGCAACACAAAGCCCGTTAATGGCGCGTTGTACGGAAAACGAAAAAGAAGGACGTTTCATTTTCTACGGTGCGATGATTGGTGAAGGTGTGATTGCGTTAGTATGGTGTGCAGTTGGTTTAAGTTTCTATGATTCTTTACCAGATTTATTAGCAGCGATTAAAGCAGGTTCTCCTTCTAAAGTGGTTTATGACTCTTCTATCCACTTCTTAGGTCTTGTTGGTGGTATTTTTGCAGTGTTAGGTGTGGTTGTTCTTCCAATTACATCAGGCGATACAGCATTCCGTGCAGCACGTCTTGTTATTGCAGAATTTTTCCATTTAGAACAAAAAACCTTAGCTAAACGTTTAATTATTGCTGTGCCATTATTCGTGGTTGGTTATATCGTATCAAAAGTGGATTTCTCTATCTTATGGCGTTACTTCACTTGGGCGAACCAAACTACTGCGATGGTTATGTTATGGACTGCAGCTGCGTATTTATATCGCTATAATAAATTCCACTGGATATGTACAATCCCTGCGGCATTTATCAGTACCGTATGTTTTACTTACCTTGCATACAACAAAATCGGTTTTGGTTTAGACTATCAATTATCTGTTTATATCGGCTTAGGCTTAACTGTTCTTTGCTTGGTATTATTCTTCACACAGCTTAAACCATTAGGTGATCGTGATGAAGAAGCGTATGTAAATAACTAATTAAATCGAGTTAAAAATTGAAAAACCGTTTGAGGGAAACCTTAGACGGTTTTTTTGTTTATTTTATTGCCAAAATTTACCAATCTTTACGTTTTAATTGCTTGCAAGTTAAGGCTACAACCGATAAACTTACGCAAAGTGGTGAAAAGTGGAATTTTGTGGAAAATTCTGCCAAATTTTTCTAAAAATAAACGTTTAAAGGTAGAGAAATGTTTCGTGGTGCAGCAGCGGTAAATTTAGATGCGAAGGGTCGTGTAGCGATTCCTACTCGCTATCGTGCTGAAATCATGGAAAAGAACCAAGGCCAAATGGTTTGTACCGTTGATATTCGTCAGCCTTGTTTATTACTTTATCCTTTAGATGAATGGGAAAAAATCGAACAAAAACTACTTTCACTCTCCAACTTTGACCCAAATCAACGCCGTTTACAACGTGTTATGCTCGGTTATGCCACAGAATGTGAAATGGATGCGCAAGGTCGTATCTTATTGAGTGGTCCATTACGTCAACACGCAAAATTAGAAAAAGGTTTAATGTTGGTAGGGCAGTTGAACAAATTTGAAATTTGGAGCGATACTGAATGGTACGCACAAATTGATGAAGATATCGAAATTGGCTCAAGTGCTGAATTCGGTGCTTCTGAAGAACTAAAAATGCTGTCATTATAGAACAGCAGCACTAGCAGGATAAGCGGTGCTTGCGCCGCTCTATCTTCTCTTTATCGATTTTGATTTAACTTTTACTTTTTACTTATGACTACGCAAAATTCCTTTTCTGCACCTGAACATATCACGGTTTTGCTTCACGAAGCGGTGAATGGTTTGGCGTTGAAAGAAAACGGAATTTATATCGATGGTACCTTTGGTCGTGGTGGTCATTCTCGTCTAATTCTCTCCCAACTTTCTGAAAATGGTCGTTTAATTGCTATTGATCGCGACCCGCGTGCGATTGCTGAAGCTGAAAAAATTCAAGACCCTCGTTTTCATATTGAACATAATAGCTTTTCTCACATTCCAGACATCTGTCAAAAACTCGATTTAGTTGGTAAAATTGACGGCATTTTGCTGGATTTAGGGGTGTCATCTCCACAGCTTGATGAAGCAGAGCGTGGTTTCAGTTTTATGAAAGATGGCCCGTTAGATATGCGCATGGATACCACACAATGTTTATCAGCAGCAGAGTGGCTAAAACAAGTATCTGTTGATGATTTAACTTGGGTGTTAAAAACCTTTGGTGAAGAGCGTTTTGCAAAACGAATTGCCACTGCCATCGTAGAATTTAATAAAAGTGCGGTTAAAAATGGCACTGAATGTTTGAGTCGTACTTCTCAGCTCGCTGAGTTAATTGCTCAAGCTGTGCCATTTAAAGATAAACATAAGCATCCGGCGACGCGTAGCTTCCAAGCCATTCGAATTTATATTAATGCAGAATTAGATGAATTAGAAAGTGTATTAAATTCTGCATTAGATATGTTGGCCCCAGAAGGGCGTTTATCGATTATCAGTTTCCATTCACTTGAAGACAGAATGGTAAAACATTTCATGCGTAAGCAAAGCAAAGGCGAGGATATTCCAAGAGGTTTACCACTACGTGAAGATCAAATTCAACGTAATCAAAAATTAAAAATCATTGGTAAAGCGATTCAGCCGAGTGAGGCAGAAATTTCGGCAAATCCACGTTCAAGAAGTGCGGTTTTACGTATTGCGGAAAGGGTGAAATAAGATGTTAGAAAATAGTGAACGTTATCCTTTACAACATATTCTCGTTGAAGATATTTTTTCTTCTAATAAATTAATTGTCATCCTACTTTTATTAATTTTAGCTTCTGCAATGGGTACGATTTGGATGCCC
>CAJPKS010000177.1:0-3751 GCA_905371285.1 Haemophilus sp. HMSC068C11
ATTAGCGTGATTTTATCAAAAAATGACGCGTTGATAAAATCAAAGATGAGAAAAGGGAAGAATACTACATTAATTAAAAGTGCGGTCAAAATTTGACGTGAATTTTGACCGCACTTTGGATTCATTTGAACCTATTTAATCTGCTATAGATTGAGTTGTTGAGATACTAAGCTTTTGCTTTTGTGGCTAAATATTCCTGCAAGCCTTTATCTCTCAATTTACAGCTCGGGCATTCCCCGCAACCGCCTTCAACACCTTCGTAGCAAGTGTGAGTGTGCTGACGAATATAATCTAACGCATCTAATTCATCGGCTAATGCCCAAGTTTGTGCTTTGGTAAGATACATTAACGGTGTTTTTAAATTGAACGGATAATCCATGGCTAAATTAAGGGTGACATTCATGGATTTGATAAACACATCACGACAATCCGGATAACCACTGAAATCTGTTTCACATACACCCGTGATAATGTCATTGATACCTTGTCCTTTTGCGTAAATTGCCGCATACAATAAGAAGAGTGCGTTGCGGCCATCCACAAAGGTATTCGGTAATTCCCCGTCTTTTTGTTCAATATCTGAGTTTGCATCCATTAAGGCATTATGGGTAATGGATTTGATGACGGACGTATCAATCAACGTTTGTTTTACACCGAGATCCTGAGCGATCCAACGGGCCTTTTCTAATTCAATGGCATGGCGCTGGCCGTATTGAAAGGTGACCGTTTCCACATTTTCCACGCCATATTCAGCAATGGCTTGAATTAAACAGGTTGTGGAATCTTGTCCACCTGAGAAGATCACAAGGGCTTTACGATTGTGATTAGGATTTGAAATATTCATAGAATACCTAGTTTTTTTATGTAGGAGGTTTGCGAACTACAAGTTAAAAATGAGGCGGTATTGTAGAAGCTAAGGATAACTTTTGCAAGAAAATGACTAATTTAAGCAGGAAAAAGCTGGGGAAGTTGTGATACAATTTTGGCAAGTTAGTTTTAAAAAGGTAAACACAATGAAAAAATTAATTCTTATTGTTATTGGTGCATTAGTAATTTCAGCTTGCGCAAATAAAGACGTTTATTTTAATGGTTCAGAAGGCTCCCATTCAGGCATGAAATTTGATAAAGACACTCGTCATTGGGGCGTTAATCAATAATTGTTTTGGCAAAAGAAAAGCCATACAACAGTTGTATGGCTTTTTTATTAAATCACTTCTTCTTGGCAATGTGGGCAAGTCATTAAATGCTCTTCATTATTATGCACGATATAATGGCCCATTTTTTTTGCTTTGGTATCAAGATATTTCGTATTGTAACGGTTTTCACCTACATTCAACGGTACACGTTCTACGATATTAATGCCCGCTTTTTTCATGGTTTCGACTTTTTGCGGGTTGTTTGTCATCAGGCGCACTTGTTTCACCCCTAATAATTCAAACATATCTGCACATACATTAAAGTTACGTTCATCGGCTTTAAAACCTAATGCAAGATTGGCTTCAATGGTATCCATCCCTTGATCTTGTAATGCATAAGCACGAATTTTATTAATTAAACCAATGCCACGACCTTCTTCACGATGATAGATCAACACACCACGACCCGCTTCGCTAATTTGACGTAATGCGGCGGCAAGCTGGAAACCGCAATCACATTTTAAACTGTGTAATGCATCACCCGTTAAGCATTCAGAATGAATGCGGGCGAGCACTGGCTCATCTGGGTTTGAAATATCACCCATCACTAACGCGACATGTTCTTTTTTTGTATCGGGAAATTCAAATCCGACCATTTTAAATATGCCATATTCGGTAGGCAAATTGGCTTGGGCAACCAATTGGATTTTTGACATAACTTATCCTTTTTTCAACTTTATTCTGCTAAAATGCGTACTTTATTTTTATTATCAAGAGGCAACAATGTTTAAAAGGCTGTCATTATATACGTTATTCCTTTGTCTTGTACCATTTTTTGTTTGGGGTTTTGCTTATCATTGGCATGGAAACAACCAATTAATGGAATGGGATTATTGGCTTTATCTTTTAACCGAAACCGGTAGCGTGCCTTACGCTTTAATTACCTGTGGTGTGTTTGCTTTACTTTTCCGTTTTCTTTTTGAAAACCGTAAACAGTGGATTATGGGCGTGATTGTAATGGGCCTGTCGGTATTATCTACACAAGTAATTAAAACAGGTTTAAAAACGGTTTTTGCCGAGCCACGTCCTTTCACCGTCTATTTAGCAGAAAAAACAGAAAGTACGACAGATGCTTTTTATCATCAAGATCGTTCAGAACGTGCAAAATTAGTGGATAAATTTTATTCTACACAAGCGGATACACCGGCTTGGTTAAAAGCGCATTATGAAGATGAAACGGGGTATTCTTTCCCATCAGGACATTCTATTTTTGCAGCCACTTGGCTTATGTTAGCCGTCGGATTCAGCCAATTATTAGGGAAACGTTCTTTTAAAGCGGAATTACTGATTGGTGCCATGACCATTTGGGGCGTATTAATGTTGATTAGCCGAGTCCGCCTTGGAATGCATTATCCAATTGATTTATTTGTGGCGATAATTTCGGCATGGATTGTTCATTTGATTATTTTTGGTTTCTTACAGAAGAAAGGCTTGTTTAACAATAAATAACATCAAAGACCGGTTTTAGTGATAAAGTCGGTCTTTTTTATTGCTTGTAGAAAATATGATTTTTGTCATGGATTTTCATTTTGATTTCAAGGAAAATACAACCTATAAATTTCAATAATTTTGACCGCTCTTTTAAGGAGACAATATGTATTACGGTATTGATATCGGTGGCACAAAGATTGAATTGGCTGCTTTTAATGCAAAATTAGAAAAACTTTATACCGAGCGTGTGCCAACGCCACAAACCGATTATCTAGATTGGTTACAGGCGATCAAAACGCTAGTAGAACGCGCGGATGCCCACTTTGGTGAAAAAGGCACAGTAGGTTTAGGCTTGCCTGGATTTGTTAATTTAACAACTGGGCTTGCTGAAGTGACGAATATTCGTGTTGCAGATAATAAGCCAATTTTAGCCGATCTTGAACGCGTTTTAGATCGTGAAGTGCGGGCAGAAAATGATGCAAATTGTTTTGCACTCTCGGAAGCCTGTGATGAAGAAAATACCCAATATCCTTCTGTATTAGGGCTTATTTTGGGGACGGGCTTTGGTGGTGGTTTTGTAATTAATGGCAAAATTCACTCAGGACAAGTCGGGATGGCAGGTGAGTTAGGCCATCTTCAGTTAAATTATCATGCCTTAAAATTATTGGGCTGGGATAAAGCACCTATTTATCAATGTGGTTGTGGCAATCAGGCCTGTTTAGATACGTATATTTCCGGTCGCGGCTTTGAAATGTTGTACCGTGATTTAAAAGGGGAAGAGTTATCAGCCAAAGAAATTATTGATCGCTTTTATGCGAAAGAGGAAAGTGCGGTTGATTTTGTTCGTATTTTTGTTGAATTAGCGGCTATTTCTATCGGAAATATTATCACTGCATTTGATCCGCATATCATTGTGCTCGGCGGTGGTTTATCGAATTTTGATTATCTTTATGAAGCGTTACCAAAAGCATTGCCTGCTCATTTAATGCGTAGTGCAAAAGTACCACCAATCAAAAAAGCAAAACATGGTGATTCCGGTGGTGTTCGTGGAGCAGCCGCGTTATTTTTAAACTGTGAATAGATTTAATCTAAAAATACAGCGAAAATTTGAATAAATTTTATAT
>CAJPKS010000178.1:0-3745 GCA_905371285.1 Haemophilus sp. HMSC068C11
CTCGTCATCCTGTGCAAGGTACCGAAAGCTATGAAATGTTAGATCAACAAACTCGCGAAGATCTGACCGCACTTCATTTTGTCACCATTGACTCTGAAAGCACTCAGGATATGGACGATGCCCTTTACATCGAACCTGTCGAGCAAAATGGTACGCAAACCGGCTGGCGATTAGTCGTTGCCATTGCGGATCCAACAGCTTACATTGCATTAGATTCACAAATTGAAAAAGACGCTAAACAGCGTTGTTTCACCAATTATTTGCCTGGCTTTAACATTCCTATGTTGCCTCGTGAATTATCCGATGAATTATGTTCATTAATGGCAAATGAAACTCGCCCTGCATTAGTGTGTTACATTGAAACGGATCTTGAAGGTAATATTACGGCTAAACCGCGTTTTGTATCCGCTTATGTGCAATCTAAAGCAAAATTAGCCTATAACAAAATTTCAGATTATTTAGAACAAGTACCGGATGCATGGCAACCAGAAACACCTGAAATTGCCCAACAAATTGATTGGTTACATCAATTTACTCAAGCGCGTATTCAATGGCGTAAAACCCATTCATTGTTATTTAAAGAGAAACCGGATTACTCCTTTATTCTCGCTGAAAATGGCAAAGTAAAAGAAATTAAGGCGGAATATCGTCGTATTGCAAATCAAATCGTGGAAGAATCCATGATTATTGCCAACATTTGTGCCGCTCAATTCTTAGCGGAGCATGCACAAACAGGTATCTTTAATACACACACGGGCTTTGATAAGAAATTCTTAGAAAATGCGCATAATTTCTTAATAGCAAATTTAGCTAATGAAGAAAATCAAGCTGAGCTTGCTGAGCGTTATTCGGTGGAAAATTTGGCAACCTTAAAAGGTTATTGCCAAATGCGTCATGATATTGAACCGATTGAAGGTGACTATTTAGAATTCCGTTTACGTCGTTATTTAACCTTTGCGGAGTTTAAATCCGAACTTGCTCCACATTTTGGACTTGGATTAGAAGGTTATGCGACTTGGACATCGCCTATCCGTAAATATTCTGATATGGTAAACCATCGTTTAATTAAAGCAGTGCTCACACAGCAAGCTTGTGAAAAACCACAAGATGAAGTCCTTGCTCGCTTGCAAGAAGCCCGTCGTCAAAATCGCCTAGTTGAACGTGATATTGCAGATTGGTTATATTGTCGCTATCTTGCTGACAAAGTCGCTGAAAATGCTGAATTTGATGCAGAAGTGCAAGATGTGATGCGTGGCGGTTTACGGGTTCAATTATTAGAAAATGGTGCATCCATGTTCGTACCAGCTTCCACGTTGCATCCAAATAAAGATGAAATGCAAGTGAATGCTGATGAATTGGCGATGTATATTCAAGGGGAACGCCGTTACAAAATCGGCGATTTGGTGAAAGTGAAACTTACTGAAGTACGAGAAGAAACTCGCAGTATTGTCGGTCAATTAATCATTTAATGACAACTTCCCTTCTAATACTAGAAATACCGCTCGTTACACAATGGGCGGTATTTTTTTATAGTACAGAAATTATGGAAATGTTTTCTACGTTGATAGTATTTGGGGATAGATTAAAGATGAGCAATATTGATATAAGGTATTAATATGATATCCCCGCCTTAAAAAGCGGGGATAAAATGAATGTTTAGGCTAAATTACATTTTAGGAATTTCAACGCCAGATGAAAGCACGTCTTGAATATCGGATTTTAAGACATCTGCTTTTGGTCCATAAATCGCTTGGATACCAGAGCCTTTCACGATAAAGCCCATTGCACCTGCTTGTTTCCAGCTTGCTTCATCACCCACTAACTCTGGATTATGTACGGTGATACGTAAACGTGTCATACAAGCATCAACATCTGCAATATTATTACGTCCACCAAGTAAGTTGATGATTTGGATAACTTGTGCGCTAGCATTCGCAACTTTCGGTTCATTGCTAGAAGTTTCATCTGAACCTTTCGCATCATAGTTACCATTACGGCCTGCTGTGGCAAGGTTAAATTTCTTAATCATAAAGTTCGCGATAAAGAACATAGCCACTGCAAAGAGGATTGATACCCAAATAAAGTTGATCACATCCATACCAATGCCGGCTTTAATCGCCATTGGTGTACGAGTTAAGAACTCAATGTTACCGAATGAATGCACACGTAAGTCAACAATATCTGCCATGGCGAAAGCACAACCTTGTACTAACGCATAAACAATATAAAGCGGTAAAGCGACAAACATAAACATGTATTCGATTGGCTCTGTTACGCCTGTTAAGAACACCGCAAGTGCAGAAGAAAGGAAAATCCCTTTATAGAGTTTTTTCTTGTCTTCATCCACATTGATATACATTGCGAGAGTCAAGCCCATTAAGATACCGGTTGAACCAATCATTTGTCCTACTTTGAAGCGAGCAGGTGTCACAGTTGAAAGAAGTTCGTTATATTGCGCTAAATTACCTGCATCTTTAAGGTTGATTAAGTCAGTCACCCAGGCAAGCCAAAGTGGATCTTGACCAAATACTTGTTTGCCTTGTTGTGCACCGGTTAAGAACTCATAAGTACCGCCTAATGAAGTGTAGTTCATTGGGATAGTCAACATGTGGTGTAAACCAAATGGAAGCAATAGACGTTCTAAGGTACCATAAATAAATGGTGCTAAAATTGGTGCTGAGTTTTGTGAGTTCGCAATCCATTGACCGAAATGATTAATTCCTGTTTGAACTAAAGGCCAGAATAATGATAGGAAGATCGCCACTAATACGGAACGATAAATGACAACGAAAGGAACAAAACGTTTACCATTAAAGAACGTTAATACTTCAGGTAATTTACGGAAATTGTAGTAACGATTGAAGGTTGTTGCCCCCACAAAACCCGCAATAATACCAACGAACACGCCCATATTTAACGCAGGTTGCCCAAGCACATTCACAAAGTAATTCGCCACAGGAATTTCACCGGCCAATATGGTACTTACGTGAGCATTTGGATCGACTAGCATTTCAAGTTTCACACCGAAAAAGTTACCGGTAATTAAGTTAATTAAAATGAAAGCAAGGCCAGCTGCAAATGCACCGCCTGCACGCTCATTTGCCCAGCTACCACCAATCGCTAACGCAAATAATAGATGGAGGTTACCGATAATCCCCCAACCAATTTGGGCGATAATGTTTCCGACAAGCGCTAGCCATTCCGCATCGCTAATCAAAGGCAGTGAGTTACCAATACTCACCATTAAACCCGCGGCTGGCATCACGGCAATCACAACCATTAGGCACTTACCGAATTTTTGCCAAAATTCAAAACTGAGCATTTTTTTCATATTGATTCTCCTACAAGATGAGAGCTACTTCTACGCCAAAATGGTCGGAAACAATCGGTTTATTTTTGCCATTAAAAATAACCTGACTGGATAAAACCCTTTTTGCTTGGTTTAAAAAAATATAATCTAATCGCTTTTCTTGACTATGGCCCTTCCAACCGTCAATCGCTTTCTCTACAGTGATACCGCTATCCTTCTGCTCTGCCATATCAAAAGTATCGAATAAGCCTAAGGATTTAATTTGTTGATAAGCTTGCTGATCGCTTATTGCATCAGTATTGAAATCACCCATCAGGATTTTAAGATTCGCACTTTGACTTCGCTCTACAATATAACGAACATTATCAAGTTGGTTTTCTCCATCACAATTTGGCAAATTGATATGGCAAGAATAACATTCAATTAACTGGCCTT
>CAJPKS010000179.1:0-3736 GCA_905371285.1 Haemophilus sp. HMSC068C11
GCTATAGATGAAATCAATGCTAAATCGGATCTTCTTGTAAGTGTTGAGCCTATTAAACGAGGACGTAGTATTGTTTCGTTAAAGTTTACAATTAAAAGCAAGAAAAGTGCGGTAAAAATCGAACAGAAACGCCCAGCGTTCCCCCATAAAAACAAGTATGGTTCTTTCGTTAAGTTTGATGCGCAAAATCCAAAGTTTAGCTCGCATGAATACGCTATTTACGCTAAGGATTGTCTATTAAAGCTAGATAGTTTTTATGAGGTGATAGATGATGTGCCGCTAGATGACCTGGTGCATTATGCTAAATTTTTAGCGGTCAATGAAAGTCATAAATCAAAGTTTGGGAAAGAGCGTGATATTTGGGCTGAATTGAAAAAGAGAGGTTATAAGCTATCGCTCTATGAATTAGTAGAGATACCCAAAAATCAGATAGATTTTGTTGAATAGATTTATATAAAAAGCCACAAGTATTACAGTTGTCTTGTGGCTGATATTTTAGCCTTTAAGTCTTTTAATGGAATTTTCTAGAATAATGCTATTTTTAGCTTTGTTTGCATTGATGCAATTAATATCTTCTTTATGAAGTTCACCGTTTTTACATTTAGCAATGTATTGACTTAATAAGGCATCATCAGCTTTAAATTCATCAACAGTTATAGTTTTTTCACTACAAGCAAACAGAAAAATAGAGCATAGTAAAATTGAAGTTTTTTTCATATCATTTTTTAAAATCATAGCCATTTTGGCTGTTTAACAAAGTGCTAAAATGATAACATAATTGAGCTAATTTTACGTTAAATAGCGTATTAGAAATAAGTCTTGTATTGCTAAGTCTTTTGTAAAAGAAAATGAGCGTTTTTGTATTTAAAATTAAGACGCTGTCACAAAAAAATCTAAAATAAACTCGTAAAACATTCATCGGAAAACGTGAGGTATTTGCTGTTTTTTTTGGTTTTTAGATGAAAAGTTGCATCTCTACAGATTCTCTACGGATTCTCTACAGAATCTTTTGGTAAAATTTATAATAAAATCAAGAGATTCTCTGGGTGTGCGCTTCAGATTCTCTTCATTATCAGCCCTCCCCCTCTAAAAATGTGGTCAAAAACGCTCAAACACTTGATTTATAAAGGAAAAAAGGCAAATTTTAAATTTGCGTTAGGTGTGTGTATCAAAGTAAAGAATTAATGATATTTTAATAATAGAATCTGGCTTAATCTTTACCTTAGATCACCTGGTCTTTTTACCCATTCCAGGCAATAAAAATGCCTAATAAATACCTTAAATGAAAGAATAGAATGAACGCCCTTTTTATTATTGTTTTTTATAATGCCCTTATTATCGTTTTTATCCTCTTTTCAGCTTGGTTGTACTTAATGTATAAGCGTAAAAAGCACATCAATTCTTTATTAGAAAAAATGTCGAGCTCTTACGCTAAATTTGCAATGAATAACCAGGCTCAGATGCAATTTGAGAAAAGAAAAAGAGAGTGGGAAAGGAAACACCCAATAAAGGCTCTAAAACAACGTATTAAGCGTTTTTTTAATTGAGATTAATAAAACCTTTGATATGATGAAAGAGCGGAGAAATTCGCTCTCATATGAATAATAATGGTGCAAAATCTCCTTGCACCTATATTTAGCCGCAGAAAGTTACTCGTCTTTCTTACTGCGGTTTTTTTTACGCTCAAAAAAATGAAAATCCATAAAATCATTGGCACTTGTTGGCAATGATTTTATGGATTGTATCTTAATAATTTTTTTGTTTAGCTGATTTAAAATCTACGATATAAACGGTTTCTCTACCAATAAGGAATTTTACAAGATATTTCCCGTTAAGAATGGGGATTTCCTTTTTCTTTCTAAGACGGTACACATCTGCCGTGAAAGAAAGTTTATCAACCTCACTCTTGATAGCATCATAAAAATTTTCTGCAATAACCACATTTTGAGATTGTTCTAGAATGTATTGTGCTTGCCGCAGTAGTTTATTTTCTGCTAGTTCATACCATTTGATCGAGTAATCAAATTTCATCGAGTTTTAGTACCTGTTTCAGGTTTTTCATCACATCTTCATGAGAAGTTGATTTTACTAATCCATTTTCTAATTGATGCAGTAAATGAAGTTCTTCGTTTGTATAGAGGGGTTCTTTTTTCTCAAATGTTTGAGTATTGGGTAATGCTATTTGCATAATTCCTCCTTTTTCATATAAGGGTAGTTTATCAGAAAAATTTTTAATCAAAAAATAGGATGAAAACTATATCCCATATCCTGCATTATCATTTTTAGCATTGCATAAACACGCAAATTTAGTGATTAGAATGATTTAACATAATGGCACTTTATGCGAAACCAGGTGCTTAACTATGCAATTAAGGCTCTAAAAAAACAAAGAAAAAACAAAGCAGGGGTATAAGCAGATAAAACAGGGCATACGGCGAGAGCTTTTAACCCTTCAACGCCAAAATGCGTCTGGCACCGTTAAGTACAATCCCCCCCGTGATGGTGCCAATAATCAGATCTGGATAATTGGAACCGGTCCACGCGACCAGGGCGCCGGCGGTGATGCCCCCCAGGTTGATCACCACGTCGTTGGCCGAGAATATCAAGCTTGCCTTCATGTGCGCCCCGCCTTCCCGATGTTTGGATATGAGCAGTAGACAACTGGTATTGGCAATCAATGCGACGAATGCGATAGCCATCATCACCAGAGATTCAGGCTCACTACCGAATACAAAGCGTCTCACCACCTCTACGAGCACGCCCACAGCCAAGATCAGTTGCAGTACACCAGCAAGATGCGCGGCACGTACCTGCATTTTCACGCTATGTCCAACCGCATAAAGGGCAAGCCCGTACACCGCCGCATCGGAAAAATTGTCCAGGGATTCTCCAATCAGGCCTGTGGACTGGGCGATCAGACCGGCAGTCATTTCCACCACGAACAGAAGTGCATTGATGCCGAGCAACCAGCGCAGGGTCTCGGATTCTTGCTTAGCAGAAGCTGCCGAAAACTCGGCGGCCTTGATGGTCTCTGGATTTGCAGCGACGGTTTCCTGAAGCGAGGCGCCTAGCCCCAAGGTCTTCAGTTTCGAGGTGACGGGCTCGATCTCGCCGTCATGCACGACCTTCAGCCGGCGGTTCGACAAGTCGAAGGACAGCGCCCGAATCTCCTCAAAGCCGTTCAGGGCTAGGCGAATCATTCGTTCTTCTGATGGACAGTCCATCTTCGGCACTGCATAAACACTGACCCATCTCCCTGGCGCCTCGGAGGAGGCCTGTATATCGGTATCCGCTGCGGACGTTGCATCACCGCCACAGGCGCCACCACAGGATTTGCTCATAATACGACTCCACTTGAACAATGTTGTGGTACCATTTTAAACTATAAAGCTATTATAAGGTCAATAGAGTAAAGAATCCGTTGGGGAGGAGGCTGATGCGCATTGGTCAGTTGGCACAGTTGAATGAAGTCGCCTACGGTTCCGATTTTTTATATACCACTTCGGGGCTTTATGGTTTCTTTTGTTTAAAATCCATATTAATAAATAATCTTTTTAATTCTTTCTTTTCTTCATCTGATAGCCTAATCCCTTGAGCAACACGCATAGCAAAATCATTAGGAATCTTATTAAATTCTGCATTGAATAAAAAAATAAAAAATTAGGGCGGAAAGACCCAAAAAGAGCCTTTAGGCTCTATTTTTTTGTATTCTTGTTTGTATTGTTGTTTTTAGGCT
>CAJPKS010000180.1:0-3706 GCA_905371285.1 Haemophilus sp. HMSC068C11
CTGCATAACCAAAGTGTGGCACTCGAATTTCAACATCCGCTAAACCTGCCATTTTACCGCCATCTTTACCTGTCATTGCAATCACTTTCATGCCTTTTGCTTTTGCCGCTTCAATCGCATTTAAGATATTTTTAGAATTCCCAGAGGTCGATAATCCAAATAAAACATCGCCTTCTTTACCCACTGCTTCAACAAAGCGAGAGAATACATATTCATAACCAAAGTCATTACTTACACAGCTTAAATGACTCACATCTGAAATTGCAATCGCAGGATAACCAGGACGATTTTCACGATAACGACCGGTTAGTTCTTCTGCAAAGTGCATGGCATCACAGTGAGAACCACCATTACCACAAGATAATACTTTACCGCCATGTTTAAAGCTTTCCGCTAACAATTTAGCTGCTTTTTCAATGAGTTTGATGTTGTTATCATCTGAAACAAACTTATTTAATACATCTTGAGCTTCCACAAGCTCAGCTTTAATTTGATCAAAATACATTTTATTCTCCTTAAAAATTAAAATTCGAAATAGCGTTGGCATTGTATAGCGTTCATTTCAAATAATCTAGCGCTCTTTCTTATCTCTCTATTTTCCAGCCTACTTCTCATTCTTTTGCGATACTAATCACAGATTCAATTAAAAACACTTTAAAAAATGACCGCACTTTTTAAACTCAAACAATTTAAAAGGAGAGATTATGCGAGTAGTTTATTTATTACTTTGTATGTTATTCAGTCAAATAACTTGGGCGAACGATAGTGATTTAATGCTATTAGGTACCTATGAAAACCAAGATATCCAGGGTTGGGTGATGTCTGAAAAATTAGATGGGGTGCGAGGTTATTGGGATGGCAAAACATTATTAAGTCGTCAAGGACTCCCCTTGCCCGCGCCTACCTATTTTACCGCTCAATTTCCGCCTTTTGCCATTGATGGTGAGATATTTAGTGAACGTAATCAATTTGAAGAAATTGCTTCTATCACAAAATCCTTTAAAGGTGATAATTGGGCCAAATTAACACTTTATGTTTTCGATGTGCCTAATGCATCAGGCAATCTCTTTGAACGCCTCAAAATCTTAGAAGATTATTTGAAAGATCACCCTACATCTTATATCAAGATTATTCCGCAAATTCCAATACGAGATAAAACGCACTTATTCGAGTATTTACATGAAATTGAAAGGAAAAAAGGTGAAGGTGTTGTGTTACGTAATCCTAATGCGCCTTACGAAAGAAAACGCAGTACACAAATTTTAAAGTTAAAAAATACTTATGATGAAGAATGCACCGTGATAGCACATCACAAAGGGAAAGGACAATTTGAGAATATACTCGGATCGCTCACCTGTGAAAACCATCGTGGAAAATTCAAAATCGGTTCAGGATTTAATCTGAGTGAGCGCGAAAATCCACCGCCTATTGGTAGCACGATTACCTACAAATATCGTGGATTAACTAATTCTGGAAAACCTCGTTTTGCCACTTATTGGCGAGAGAAAAAATAAGAGCGGTCAAAAACATCACTATTTTTGACCGCTCTTTATGTTTAATAACTCAATTATAGGTGTTGATTAATAAACGCCGCTAATTGATTTTTTGGTAATGCACCCACTTGTGTTGCAACAAGTTGGCCATTTTTGAAAAGTAGTAAAGTTGGGATACTACGTACACCAAATTGACCTGCCACTAATTGGTTGTCATCTACGTTGATTTTAACGATTTTTGCTTTACCTGCGAATTCAGGTGCGATTTCATCTAAAATAGGCGCAATCATTTTGCAAGGGCCACACCATGGTGCCCAGAAATCTACTAATACAGGGATATCAGATTGCACAACGGTTGTTTCAAAATCTGCATCATTAATATGTAATACTTCGCTCATTTTTGTTTCCTTATTTAATAAGGTGCTGACAAATCAACACCTACGTTAATTAATGTTGTGCATAATAACACAAGGTATATTGGATTGCACAGATTAGTCCGATTGATAAAAACTAATTACTTAAGCTGTGCAAACGCCTGTAATAAATCGGCTTTAATGTCTTCCACATCTTCTAAGCCAACAGAAAAACGCAATAATGTGTTTGTAATACCACGAGCAACGCGTTCTGCTTCTGGAATATCCATATGGGTTTGGGTCGCAGGATAAGTAATAAAACTTTCTGTACCGCCTAAGCTTTCCGCAAAGGTAATTAATTTGATTGATTTTAAGAACGTATTTACCCAATTTTCATCTTTCAAACGGAAAGATATCATTCCGCCTTTGTTTGGATATAACACGCTATCAATTTGTGGCTGTTCGCGTAAAAATTCTGCAATCGCCTTCGCATTATCTTGATGGCGTTTCATACGTAATGAAAGGGTTTTCATTCCACGCACGGTTAACCAAGAATCAAACGGCGAAAGTACGGCACCTGCACCATTTTGAATATAGGCGATACGATCACAAAGCTCTTGTCCTTTCGCAATAATCAAGCCAACTAAACTATCATTGTGACCTGCAATATATTTTGTGCCACTGTGGATTACAATATCCGCGCCTAAATCTAATGGACGAGATAGCACAGGAGTTAAGAAAGTATTGTCTACAATCATTAACAAGTTGTGTTTTTTCGCTAATTTTGAAATTTCTGCCACATCACACTCTTCCATTAATGGATTAGATGGGGTTTCAATAAAAATCGCTTTTGTATTCGCTGTAATCGCAGCTTCAATTTCAGCTAAAGAAGCAGTATTCACATAAACGGGTTTTACACTGTTGTTATTTTTATAGGCAAAATCCAATAAACGATAAGTCCCGCCATATACATCACTTGACACAATCCATTCATCTGGGCCTTTAAATAAATTCATCAGCACTTGAATTGCCGCCATGCCGGAGGAAAAGGCAAAACCACGATCACCATTTTCTAATTTTGCTACGGTATCTTCCAAAACACTACGCGTTGGGTTTTTCGTACGCGTATAATCAAACCCGGTACTTTCACCAATCCCGTGGTGGCCATAAGCCGTTGAAAGATAAATAGGTGTAGAAACCGCACCAGTGCGCTCATCACTGCGATTTCCCGCTTGGGCTAATAATGTATCGATAGAATATTGTTGTGTCATAATTTACCTCTAAAACATGCAAAAATTTGACCGCGCTTTTCTTGATTTAATGGCGAACAAAACGCTCCAATTTTGTCACAAACCCAATCACGATAAAAGTAGAAATTGAAAACTAAGCTAAAATTATATTCTTGTGTCAAATTTTGCTGTAATTTCAACCGAAACGAAGATTTTTTCAACATTTGAATTTTTTTTTCAGATCTTCGATTGACAGAATTTCAAATTCCCGTAAAATGCACCGCACTAACAGCGTATGCGGGAATAGCTCAGTTGGTAGAGCACGACCTTGCCAAGGTCGGGGTCGCGAGTTCGAGCCTCGTTTCCCGCTCCAAATTTTCACATGAATGCCCTGCGGGAATAGCTCAGTTGGTAGAGCACGACCTTGCCAAGGTCGGGGTCGCGAGTTCGAGCCTCGTTTCCCGCTCCAATTTGCCCGAGTGGTGGAATCGGTAGACACAAGGGATTTAAAATCCCTCGCCTTTCGAGGCGTGCCAGTTCAAGTCTGGCTTCGGGCACCATTTCAAAATCATACCAGTGGGTCGTTAGCTCAGTCGGTAGAGCAGCGGACTTTTAATCCGTTGGTCGAAGG
>CAJPKS010000181.1:0-3692 GCA_905371285.1 Haemophilus sp. HMSC068C11
GACCAAACTACGATCGACATTTATACCAAAACATCTAATCTACAAAATACGCTTAAATATTTGAATATAAAAGTCTAAATTGAAATAATTTTCAGATTTGTGATAGAGATCACTTAATAACGTTTAAAGCCATCTTCCCAAATGCAATTCCACAATATCGACTAAATGTCGAAGAAATGTGGTGTCTTGGTCGTTGTGGAAACGGTCAGTGTCTCGAGATTTGAAGAGTAAAAGTGCGGTTGGTTTTTGGGGTGTTCCACCTAAACGGCAAATCGCCACAGAGCCGATAGGGAGTTCTTCAGGGAGGAACATGAGGGCTTTTTCTTTATTGGAGAGATCGCCTAAATAGAATTGGCGTAAACCCATACGCTCTAAGCGAATGAGTTCAAAAGCTTTTCGGTCTAGCCAATATTGTTCAGGAATGCTGTCCTTTTTTTGCCAGCTGTCAGTGAAAAGTAAGATTTTGGCACCTTCTAGCTCATAGCCTTTTGCCCAGTCATCAAGCTTTTCATTGATGGCAATAAAGTCTTCTGTTTGAAATAGTTTTTTCTGCAAAGGTAAGAGAGCAAAGAAGATGTCTGCTTCTTGATGCGCAAGCTGATGAAATTTTTCGAGTAATTGAGAGAGTGTTTTGATTTGTTCTCGTTGCTGCGCAAGTTGCGCTTCGACTAATGACATCGTCCCTTCTTCATGGCTATGAGGAATAGTAAGCTGTTGAAGTAATTCAGGACGATGAGTAAAAAAATCAGGGTGATTTTTTAGATAGTCAACAATATCTTGTTCAGTCATCAAAAACTCCTTAAAAAATAACCGCACTTGGTTGTGCCAAAGTGCGGTTTATTTTTAGGCGGTTTTAGGCCGCAAATGGATCGCGTAAAATCATTGTTTGAACACGATCTGGGCCCGTTGAAAGGATAGCCACTGGTACGCCAGTTACTTCTTCGATACGTTTGATGTAATCACGGCAAGTTTGCGGTAGTTTATTTACATCAGTCACACCAAAGGTGTTTTCTTTCCAACCAGGTAGGGTTTCGTAAATTGGCTCTACGCCTTCCCAATCTTTTGCTGCTAATGGTGCATATTCAACAATTTCGCCATTTGGCATTTTGTAAGCCGTACAGATTTTTACTTCATCAAAGCCATCTAATACGTCTAATTTGGTCATACAGAAACCAGAAATTGAGTTAAGTTGAATCGCACGGCGAATCGCTACAGCATCAAACCAACCACAACGACGTGGACGACCGGTTACTGCACCAAATTCATTACCTTTACGAGCAATTTCAGCACCAGTTTCATCGAATAATTCTGTGGTGAATGGACCGCCACCAACACGTGTACAGTATGCTTTGATGATACCTAAGACATAATCAAGGTTACGAGGGCCAAAACCTGAACCTGTTGCTACACCGCCTGCTGTAGTGTTAGAACTGGTTACATACGGATAGGTGCCGTGGTCGATATCAAGCATGGTACCTTGGGCACCTTCAAATAAAATGTTGTCGCCATTTTTGCGAGCAGTATCTAAGATGGTTGTCACATCTGCTACCATGCCAGTGATGATATCAGCTACCGCGAACACATCGTCTAATGTTTTTTGATAATCAACAGGTTCTACTTTGTAGTAGTTCACCAATTGGAAATTATAGTATTCAAGCAGATTTTTTAATTTTTCAGCAAAGGCTTCACGATTGAATAAATCACCTACGCGCAAACCGCGGCGTGCGACTTTATCTTCATAAGCGGGGCCGATACCACGACCGGTTGTACCAATGGCTTTTTTACCTAATGCGGCTTCACGTGCGTGATCCATTGCAACGTGATAAGGTAGGATTAATGGACAAGCTTCTGAAATTAATAAACGTTCACGTACTTTTACGCCACGGTTTTCTAATTCGCCCATTTCTTGCATTAATGCAGCAGGAGAAAGTACCACACCGTTACCGATTAAACAGGTCACGTTATCACGTAAAATACCAGATGGAATTAAGCGTAATACAGTTTTTTCACCATTAATAATTAATGTGTGACCTGCGTTGTGACCACCTTGGTAACGCACCACATATTTGACTCGATCCGTTAATAAATCAACGATCTTGCCTTTCCCTTCATCGCCCCATTGAGCGCCAAGAACAACAACACTTTTTCCCATAATTTCCGCCTTAAGTTTTGCGTAAGTTTATAAATCAGACAAACGATTACTTTACTCTTTTTTTGCCTTAATCTCAAATTCAAAACGTAAAAAAGTGCGGTTATTTTTAACCGCACTTTCTCTAAATTTATTATTCAAACAACGATTTATGTAATGAACGTACTACGTCATCCGCTTTGTCACTATGCGCTAGCATACAAATGTTATTCGTGCTTGCGCCATAGCTAATCATGCGAATGTTATAGCCTTCGAGTGTGTCGAAAATACGTTTTGCTACACCAGAAGCGAGGTGTAAGTCATTTCCAATTAATGCAACAAGTGATAGTCCTGTATCAACTTTCACGGTGCAGTATTGGCTTAATTCTTCTAATAATTCTGGTGAAAGTAATTCTACACCAGATGAAGCTGAGCCAGTTTTATCTAAGGTTAATGCAATGCTTACTTCAGAGGTTGTGATCGTATCCACTGAAATTTTATGTTTCGCTAAGATAGTGAATACATTCGCTAGGAAGCCTTGTGCATGTAGCATACTGAGACTTGAAAGTGTTAATAGGGTTTGATCGCGACGTAATGCAATTGCACGGAATGTTGGACGAGGTTGAGGATCACGAGTTACCCAAGTACCACCAGCCTCTGGTGCTTTACTTGAACCCACATAAACAGGGATATTACTGCGCACAGCAGGAAGTAATGTCGCAGGGTGTAATACTTTCGCCCCAAAGGTTGCCATTTCAGCCGCTTCAGCAAAGCTCATGGTATTAATGCGTTGTGCATTTGGTACGATACGTGGGTCAGTCGTATAAATACCGGCCACATCAGTCCAAATTAAGACGTCTTTTGCGTTTAATACTTCTGCTAAAAGTGCAGCAGAGTAGTCGCTACCACCACGCCCTAACGTTGTGGTTTTACCGCCTGGTTCACGACCGATAAAGCCTTGAGTGATGACTAATTCACCACGGTCAATTAATGGTTTTAATAAATTATCACAGTTCGCTTGAGTTTGTGCATCATCTGGTGCGGCTTTACCAAAGTTATCATTAGTTGCCACTAAAGTACGTACATCAACCCAAGTGGCAGAAGTTTGTAATTCTCTTAATACTTCAATGAAAATTTGAGTTGACATCATTTCACCATGACTAATGAGTTCATCAGTTAAAGCAAGTGATGTCGCAAGGCTAGCCGCTTCAGAAAGTGCGGTAATATTTTCTAAGTATTTTTCAATGATAGGACGAATGCGACTGTCATCTTTTAATTCATTTAAAATGTTTTCTTGAATTTGGCGGACTTCACCAATTAATTTTGCGCGCTCTTCAGCTTCGACACCATTGGCTAAGGCAACTAATAAGTTTGTTACACCAGCTGATGCAGAAAGCACGACAACGCGAGTATTAGGATCTGCAATGACGATTTTGGCACAAGCTTGCATAGCGGAATAGTTCGCGACGGATGTACCACCAAATTTTGCTACCGATAAATGAGACATAAGATAATCCTCTAAAATGAAAAAGTAAGATGTTGTGTTTTATGATGGCTATTAGAA
>CAJPKS010000182.1:0-3676 GCA_905371285.1 Haemophilus sp. HMSC068C11
GGATAAATAATATTTTGAAAGAAATTATACGTAAAATAGGTTCTCTGAGAACGCTCTGGCAAATAGCTTGGCACAACATGAGGTAAATCAAACTGCTTAGAAATAGCTGCTTGATAAAAATCCATCGGAATGCCTTCTTGGAAGATAGAAGAAAAATACACGCCACGAACATAAGGTGTAGTTGTGAAACGATCGCTCTCTAATACATCGCTAATAAATTGAAGCAGAATATTCTGCATACCGCCTAATTGGCGAGCATACATGTAAAGTGACTCTCGTTCTTCTTGTGAAATTGTTCCTGCTAATTTATCAAAAACAATTTCCTCGATCTCTTTAACAAAAGCGCTATAACTATCAGCTAACTCTTTTGTCCAATTATCGATTTGTTCATCTGTATTTAATGTGAAAGAAAAACCTAAATTTTTATGACGTTCAGCTTGTTTCAAATCACTATAGAATGTTTCAAAACCCTCAATAAGATCGGCTTTGTTTAAAACAACATAAACGGGTATACGCGCCCCAAACTGTTCAGTTACTTCACGGATTCGGTTGCGTAATATAACAGCTAATGCTTGTCTATCACTATGATTTGATGCAATTAACTTTGGAAGATCAACAACTAAAATAATGCCATTAATTGGTCTTTGTGGACGAACATCATTAATCCAATCAAGTAAATGTGACCATAATCCTTTTGCAATTTTGCCATCAGGATCTCGTTCCGTACCTAACTGCTGAATCATTCCGCCTTCAGGATCAAGCAAAATCGCATCATCACTCGCCCACCAGTCAATTTGATATAAAGAGTTCTCGCGCATATAACGCTTGGACGTTCTTTCTACCGCGGTAAGAGTAAATTTCTGGTTCGAGCGATTAATAAAGCTTGTTTTGCCAGCTTCATCAGAACCCAAAACCATATACCATGGAAGCTGATAAATGTAATCTTTATTAGATAAATGATTTTTAAGTGCTTCAGACATCAGTTCAAGGCTGTCATCTTGATCCTTGATATAAGGGAGAATAATATCTTTTTCCTCTTGCTCTTTCTCTAAATCATTTTTTTCTTTGTTTAAGCGAGCATTCTTGAGCTGAAGTTTCAAAATAGCAATTATTGCTAAAGTAAGCAAAACAACAACGGTGGCAATAATTCGACTGCCCATTCCAACTTGTTTCGCTAACTCATAATCCCAGCCGTTTTCATTTGAAATACCAGTAAAACTCCAAGATGTCCCATAAGTCCAAATTCCGACAAAAATAAGAATTAGACCTAATGTAAGTAATACAGGAAGTGAATTTCTAAGATGTGAAAAAATAGGACGCGTAAACTGGCGAAAAATTCCTAATAATTGGTTCAAATAATTCATTCATTATCCTTTAATAATTTATCTTTTAATTGTTCTATTTGAGTAAAAAAAGTACTATCCCACTCTTCAACTGTGTATTTTTTACAGTGATTAATCAGTTCAGACAGCTCATTAATCGCAATCGATAACATATCCTCTTTTAAGAAAAAACGTATTTTCTCAAATTGTAAATAATGCTTTGTCCTAACATCAATCACTGATTTTAACTGTTCATCAATTTTTTTCAGAACAGACACAAAACCTTCAGCCGAATAAAGTTCATCAAGATCACTCTCTAATGAGTTTTGTACTGAAGCTTGAGTGCTTACATTCACACTATTATTATCGGAAAGCCAATCCGAAACAATATCACTCAAAAAAGGCTCACCATTTTGGAATTTTGCTAAATGAAATGTAGGAAACCTATTAACAAATTGTTCAGTTACACTTCTAATCGTTTCTGCTGCCTCTTTAAATTTTAAAGCTTGGCAACATTTTGCAGACAAGTAGCTCCCTTCAATCCAGTATGGGCTTGTTGTTAACGTTTTTTCAATACGATTTAATAACTCCACACTCGGTGATGAAATAACCAGTTCCCGATAATCACTTACTTTATCAAGTGGAACTGATTGCATGGCTGTAATACCTTGGCTATTCATCTCTGGTAATTGGGTAATACTATGCCATAGTCCAAATCGACGGCTTACATAACCCAATATTGATGAAGGCTGTAATTCACAACTGGTATCCGCAACTTGAAAATAAAATTGTTTTAATTGACGGGCATTTGCCAGTTCAAACTTATTTACGTCAGGAATATTTAAAGGAACGTTCTCTGCAGAAACTTGGCTAGCAGTTATTGGTGTGTCTATAGCCGTTTGACCTGGCACTGTTTTACTCTCTTCTTTTGTCTGAGAGTTTACAATAAAATCTGACTGCTCTTTTACGAAACGCCGTAATCGAGATAAAGTAGATTCAACACTAGGAAGTTTTTCACTTAATTGAAGCGAAAGCTCCTCTATAAGTTGCTCTATCTGCTCATATTCTATCGCTGTAAATCTTACATCTGTGTTATTTGATGCAGCATTTTCAAGGCGTTCAAAGATGAGTGTAATGAACTTACCTTTAAAACGATTTACTGTATTATCAGTTGAAGGCTTAGGGTAAGCATTAAACAGGAATTTCTTATTAAATTCTGAAAACAATGATAGAAAATCAACAAGATTAGACTTAAATCCTTTATAAAGTAAGGCATAACCTAGATATTGTAAAACCTTATAATCTTTACAAGACTCAGATAAATACCGATGAGAATTTGAAATAATCCCTTCCCAATCAATCGTATCATGCTGCAACGAACCAAACTTCATGACTTGCTCATCAAGTGCAGAAAAAACAATACCCTCTTCATCAGGTGTACCGACGGGAAAATATTCTCCAACAATATCATCTAAAATGCTCTGATACTTCATTTTACCAACCACATTCTTTTCTTATTGGCGCAACTTGAGATGCAAGTCCGTTATTTTTGAAAATAAACTGACGATCTTCTTGAGGAAGAGAAACTGAAAAAGTATCAATATATAAGATTGATTTTAATTGTTGTATTGCATAAAGCCCTCGTCCAGCATCTAGCAAATAACCTCGTTCGGCACTCTGCCAATCAATTTTAGATGCAGTATGATTTGTATCGTTATTGGCAATATGAACATTCAGTAAATTATGTTTAACGGGTTTATCTAATGCAATTTGGAATCTTGTGATATTGTCTTTGCAAGCAACATATATTGAGGCATTTCCGTCATTACTTAATAAAGCAAGTTCTAAATTATTTTCAGCCCAAGCATCTCGCCCATCAACTTTAGCTAATGTAAAAATATCACCAACTAATTTAGGAACAAGATTACTGACCACACGATCATCTATCATTTGCTCTCTAACCGGAGTGTTGAATACCTTATCAAAACATGCAAGACGATTAATATTTGACTTAATTGAAACACATTGCTCTGCTTTATCCATTTTTTCTTCAGATAAACTATTTGCAGAATATATTGATAAGAAAAAAGCAAACATCGCTTTACATACAAAAGAAAAACGCGGTGCCATAGCAAAATCCCTCATTACTACATATTATTAATAATGTCATTTACATTATTAATAATCTCAGTTGAATATGAATCTAAGAACATACTATATAAGAAATAAATTAACGCAAAAGCAAATAATGTTCCCCATGCAACACGGTTTAATGACAATGGTTTCTTTACCGTATAATCACTCTTGTAAAGATGCATTTGCTGATTTCTCTGATAATCATACCCACGTAATGG
>CAJPKS010000183.1:0-3633 GCA_905371285.1 Haemophilus sp. HMSC068C11
AAAGCACAAAGTTTTTCGACCTTACCTGGTTTGTCTGTTTTAGAGTTGTAGTAGGTCAATATGTCAGAAGTAGTGACAGAAAATCCCATCAAAGCCGCAGCAAAAGCGGCATTTCCTTACAGCATGCCAATGCTTGCCGGCTTTTTATTTTTAGGCATAGCATACGGCATTTACATGAAAGCACTTGGATTTGGTGTTTGGTTCCCCGTTGCAATGGCAGCACTCATTTATGCGGGCTCCGTGGAATTTATTGCCGCTGCCGCCTTAGTTATGCCTTTTTCGCCTTTAAGTGTTGCGTTGGTTACGCTGATGGTCAGTGGTCGCCAAATTTTTTATGGTATTTCCATGTTAGAAAAATATGGTGCTCAACTCGGGAAAAAACGTTGGTATTTAATTAGTACCCTAGTCGATGAAAGTTTTTCCCTTAACTATATGGCGAAGATCCCCGATCATTTAGATAAAGGCTGGTATATGTTCTTTGTCAGTTTTTATCTCCATCTTTATTGGGTTGTAGGAGCCGGATTAGGTAATCTATTTGGTTCAATCATTCCTTTTGATTTAAAAGGGGTAGAGTTTGGTATGACTGCACTTTTCCTGGTGATTTTTGCTGAAAACTGGCTCAAAGAGAAGTCTCATGAAAGCTCATTATTAGGTTTAGGTGTGGCTTTTGCATCGCTATTAATTGTTGGGAAAGAGCATTTTTTAGTGCCAACACTCATTAGTATTTGGATTCTGTTAACCGTAAGACGACCTAAACTTTCATCTAAATTGGAGGCACTAAAATGACATTGATGGAGCAGATTATTACCATTGTGATTTGTATTGTGTGCGTGCAATTTACTCGATTATTGCCATTCTGGATCTTTCCCGCCAATCGCCCGATTCCAGACTATATTCGTTACCTTGGCAAAGTACTGCCTGCGGCGATGTTTGGGATGTTAGTGATGTATTGCTATAAAAATGTGGATGTGTTGAGTGGTTATCACGGCTTACCCGATTTCATTGCGGGTGCTTTGGTATTGGGGTTACATTTCTGGAAAAAGAACATGTTTCTTTCTATCTCGGCTGGCACAATTTTTTATATGTTTTTAGTGCAAAAAGTCTTTATCTAAGCGAATGTTGAGCGAAATAAAAATTTCTTGATATTGCAATCGGTTGCTTTTATTTCGCCTCTTTCCCTGAATTCCAAAATCTTTTATGATGCTATTTTAACCATTGCTGAAGGAGAGATTTATGGAATTTGATTTCATTGAATTACTAGGTTATATGGCAACATTCTTTGTAGCCGCCTCTTTTTTATTCAAATCCATTATTCACTTAAGAGTTGTAAATACCATTGGAGCAGTACTCTTTGTGGTTTACGGTTTGATGAAAGGTGCTTATCCTGTAGCAGTTCTAAACGCATTCTTAGTTTTCGTCAATTTATACCAACTTTATCGTTTGAAAAAAGAGCAACCTGCATCAAAAGTGCTTAAATAATTGACCGCACTTTTCTTCTATTTACCCCCACATTTGATATAACGCATCACAAGCGGCATTGTAAACATACAAAGCAGCGTTGTGACGCCGTAAATTGAAATTCTGTCAATATTTTGGACACATTTTGGGAGAAAAATTTGAAGACTAGTGCTCTTCGGTTGCTGGACCCCTTCTACGAGATTGTAAAATGAATTTTATAATCTCGTAGAAGGGGTGCTATTAACTAAGCAATTTGTTTTTCAAATTCATTCGGACAAAGATAATTTAATTTGCTGTGGCGCCTCCTCGAATTATAAAAACCTTCGATATACTTAAAAATACTATCGTAACAGGTCTGAAAATCTTTATAACCAACATTAGTTTCGGCGTAAATACACTCCTTTTTAATCGTAGCGTGAAACGACTCTATACAACTATTGTCGTATGGGCATCCTTTAGCACTATAGGAATGTCGAATACTGTGGTGTTCAAGATAATCATTGTATTCCTTACTTGTATATTGACTCCCTCTATCTGAGTGAAGGATAAGCCCATCTGCTGCAGTTCGCGTACTTAAGGCATCTTGTAGTGTTTCTATAACGAGTCGTGTTTCCATCTATCTGGAAAGTCGACAAGCAATAATTTTTCGAGAATGAAGATCT
Organism: Haemophilus sp. HMSC068C11; assembly: GCA_905371285.1. Classification (GTDB taxonomy): domain Bacteria; phylum Pseudomonadota; class Gammaproteobacteria; order Enterobacterales; family Pasteurellaceae; genus Haemophilus_D. The sequence continues at coordinate 2,121 of CAJPKS010000183.1, forward strand.
AAAATACTTGATAAATAACACCAGCCATCCGAAAGTGTGTAAATATATGTAATATCAGTTACCCACTTTTGATTGATTTTATCTGTTGAAAAATCACGTTTTAACAAATTAGGGTATTCTTTAGCTTCTTGTTTTGACAATGAAGCAGATCGATATTTCTTTCTAACGATCGAACGAATATTCAATTCATTCATCAGTTTTTGTACTCTTTTTTCAGAAATGTAATACCCCTTTTCCAATAAATCTTTATGGATCTTGGGAGCCCCGTATCGCTTAGAAGAATCAAGATAAGAGATCATGATCTCCTTTTTAAGAAGTTTATTTTCTTGATCTCGTTGGCTTGGTTGGTGACTTTTAAAGGCGTAGTAGCTAGACCGTAAAACTTGGAATAAGCGACACATCACCTTGATAGAAAACTGATGACTAGCATAAAGATACTCGATCATTTGGAAGATAGTAGAATCTTTTATTTCTTCGCAAAGATCGTTAAGGCTTTTTTAAGATTTCATTTTCCTCCCTCATTTTAGCCATCTCTTTGCGCATTTGTTGTAGTTCATGAAGTGATACATTTTCAGCTTTAGATTTGCTAGACTTCCCGTATAGTTGAAGCCATTTGTATATGGTTTGGTTGGCAACTCCGTACTCTTTGACTAGATCTGAAACAGGCTGACCTGTTTCATGTAATTGAACAATAGTTTCCTTGAACTCTTTGGTATATTTTTGACTCATTTGGACATCTCCTTTGGTTAGATACTATTCTACCAAAACGTGTCCATAAAATCATACTAACATCAAGGAACAGATGAAGAATCAAGAAGAAAAGAAAGAATCTGTACTTGGAGCAATAAAGAAATATAAGGCTGAAGAGAAAGCAAAACCTATGGAGAAGAAAGAAGCTTCAAAGGAAACTGAGAGATAAGAGATTTCGGTGCGGTCTTTAGGCTGCACCGATTATTTTTTTGTAAAATGAGTTCGAGAAAAGAGGATAAAAGTGTGCTATAAGTACTAATTTTGTGGTATAATAGAAAAAATATGGTTTTAACAAGAAAATGACTGGAGGTTAGTCATGTCAAAATTCAGCTATAAAAAATTGTTTAAAAAATTGATAGATAAAGATATGAAAAATACTGAACTTATGAAAAAAGCAAAAGTAAGTAAAAGTACATTCTATAAAATTAAAAATGGTGATAATGTCACAACTGATGTGTTACTAAGAATCTGTAATGTATTGGAATGTGATATTTCAGAGATTGTAGAATGTGTTAATGATTCTTCGGAGGAAATATAAAATGAATTTAATTAGCTTGTTTTCAGGAGCGGGAGGATTAGACTTAGGATTTGAAAAAGCAGGGTTTAATGTGGTAGCTGCTAATGAATACGATAAAACAATTTGGGAAACATATGAAAAAAATCATGATACAAAACTTATTAAGGGAGATATTTGTGGTATTCCTTCAGAGATGTTTCCTGAATGTGATGGTATTATAGGAGGTCCACCATGCCAGTCTTGGAG
>CAJPKS010000184.1:0-3625 GCA_905371285.1 Haemophilus sp. HMSC068C11
TCTCTTTCAAAGTGCGGTCAAAAATGATGATGTTTTTAACCGCACTTTGTGTTTTTTTATCTGTCTATGGAAAGAATGGCACATTAATGTGCTTTAAATTAATCAACGGGTAGTGATTCCCTTAGGACTTATGAGTGTCAAAATGAAACAAACACGTTCTCCTTTATATCCGATTTTTCTCTTCGTCATCATTAATCTGATTATTTTCACCTTGTCTCGTCTTGGGCTTGCGATTTGGCAGGCAGACCGTGTCTCTGCGGTAGCGGGCTGGGGGCAATTATTCTTACAAGGCTTGCGTATGGACATCGTGGCTTTGTGTTATCTATTTGGTGTGCCAGCATTATTTACGGTGTTATTTCATCATAGTCGTATTTGGAAAATGATTTTACGTATCTGGCTTACCCTTGGTAGTGTGTTTATTCTGTTTATGGAACTCGCTACACCGGCATTTATCGAAACCTATGATTTCCGTCCAAACCGTCTGTTTATCGAATATTTAATTTATCCGAAAGAAGTCTTTTCAATGTTGATGGAAGGCCATTTAACTGCGGTCATTTTTAGCCTTATTTTTACTGTTACGGCTTTCTTCTGTTATTGGAAACTCTCGGGTTATGCGGTAAAGAACTTACGTTCAATGAGCTGGAAATTACGCCCAGTTGTCGCATTGCTCGTGATTGCAGTTGCTTTTTTAGGGGCGCGTTCTAGTTTTCAACACCGTGGTGTGAATCCTGCGATGGTGGCTTTCTCTTCCGATGGGTTAGTAAATTCTCTCGTGTTGAATTCGGGTTATTCCGTTCTTTATGCCGCCCAACAATTTAAAGACGAAGGGGCATCTTCTGAAGCCTATGGCAAAATGGATACCGATGAAATGTTGCGTATTGTCAAAGCAAGCCGTGGCCGTCCTGAAAGTGATTATATTTCAGAGAAGATTCCAACCTTAACGAAAAACCAAGCCACTTACCAAGGTAAACCGAAAAATATCGTCATTATTTTGGAAGAAAGTTTTGGCGCGCAATTTGTCGGTACATTAGGCGGAAAACCACTTTCACCTGAATTTGATAAATTAGCCAAAGAAGGCTGGTTATTTGAAAATCTCTATGCGACAGGTACGCGTTCTGTTCGAGGTATTGAAGCTACTACAGCAGGTTTTACGCCAACTCCAGCGCGTGCAGTGGTGAAATTGAATAACAGTCAAAGTGGTTTCTTTACCATTGCAGATTTACTTGCCAAACAAGGTTACAACACTTCCTTTATTTATGGCGGTGAAAAACACTTTGATAACATGGCAAGCTTTTTCTATGGTAACGGCTTCCAAAATATTATCGATCAAAAGGATTATCAAAATCCGAAATTTACTGCGACTTGGGGCGTGAGTGATGAGGATTTATTTGATAAAGCGAACGAAACCTTTACCCAATTACAGAATGAAGGGAAACCATTCTTTAGCCTCGTATTTAGTTCGAGCAATCACGATCCTTTCGAGTTTCCCGATGGCAAAATTGAGCTTTATGAACAACCAAAAGCAACACGTAATAACAGCGCAAAATATGCGGATTATGCGATTGGTCATTTCTTCAAGTTAGCGAAAGAATCTAATTATTGGAAAGATACCGTGTTCTTAGTGATTGCAGACCACGACTCCCGTGCTGCAGGGGCAAGCTTAGTGCCAATTAAGCATTTCCATATTCCTGCGTTAATTTTAGGTGATCATGTTGAGCCACGCCGAGACAGTCGTTTAGTGAGTCAAATTGATATGCCGACAACCTTACTTTCTATTGCGGGCGTAAGTGGTAATTATCCGATGATTGGTTTTGATTTAACGCAAGACGCTAATCCAGATCGTGCGTTTATGCAGTTTGATCAAACCCAAGCTTTAATGAAAGGCAATCATGATGTCGTTATCCAAACACCAAATAGCAAAGCAAAAGGTTATGTTTACGATAAAGAAAAAGACACATTAACTGAAAAAGAAGTACCGGAAGAAATGAAAAAAGAAGCCTTGGCACATGCCTTACTTGGCAGCTATTTGTATAAAAACCGTTTATATAAAGGCAGTGAAGAGAAGTAAAGTGCGGTCAGTTTTAGGCTAATTTTAAAGGGCGAATGATTTCGCCCTTTTTCTTTATATGATTTGTTCTTAGTGATTTTCAGCAATCACACGAGGGAATAAAACATTATTTTCACGATGAATATGCATCATTAAATCGTCTGCAAATTCTTGGATGCCACTATAAAGTGCGCGCCATGTATTACAAGCATCTGCTGGAGGCGTCATATTATTTGTTAATGATTTCAATACATCTAAATGTTCGCCGTGTTCTGCATGTTCCATTTCCATCATACGAATTGGCATTTGCGCCATCATATAATTACCGGCTTTGATCATTGGGAAAAGCACGTGCTCTTCTTTCATCATGTGGTTGCTCAAATCCTCATAGACATTGCGTAATTCAGCCGCAACACCCATTGGACAATCTTCACGATCGCCATGAACACTTTCTACACGATCCGCTAAGACGATTAATTCTTGAAGTTGTTCACGGTGACGTTGATGATAGCGAACTAAGATATGATCGATAATTTCAGGATAAGTTGCATTAACCCAATATTCTTCCGGGTTTTCTGCTTTGCTGTTTTGAAGCTCGGTTAAGCGCGTTTCAATTTCTGCTAAATTTAATCCTTTTTCTGCCGCTGCGTTTGCAAGTGTATCGGAACCACCACAGCAGAAATCCAAATCATATTCACGAAGTAGAGAAGTTGAGCCGGGTACGCTGACTGCGATTTCACTTAATTTTTTATCTCCAAAAGACATAATGAATCTCCTTATTGATGAGGTAGAGTTAAAAGTTGAGTGAAATACTATGACAATAGCAAAAAAATGCAAAGCCTTTTTTAGAAAAGTATGATTCAAATCAAAGCGACGGCTCAAATTTACCTTGTTATAGTTAGGAGTTGATGTGTTTAAAAAGAGAAAGTTGCATTGTTTGAATAGGCTGTTATTATTCGAGCATTGAAAGGGGATTTAGATGAAACGAATTTATCGATTTTTAGCTGTTGGATTACTATTGCTGATTTTAGGTGGCGGCTATTTTTTTGCGAATTTAACAATTTTTGAACGTACATTTATCCAATTAAATACATCACAAAAAGTGAGTTATATTCCTTTTGAAAACAAGCTAAATATGCAATGTGACAAGGTTAATGGTTTAATGCCTAAATTAACGTCTTCACATTTTCGTTTAGTCAATTGGAATGTGCATAAAGGGCAAGATAAGGGTTGGCAAGAAGATTTAGCGAGATTGTCTAAACAAGCTGATTTTGTGTTATTGCAAGAGGCAACGCAGCATCAAAATTTAAACACATTTTCGACCGCACTTTTTGTGTCCTCTTTTTCTTTTAAAGATCTCTTATCAGGTGTCAAGACATTTACTCAAACACAACCAGAATGGTATTGCGGTGGTGGCGTAGCAGAACCATTAATACAAATACCTAAAGTGGCAAGTGTGATGAGTTTTCCATTAGAAAAAGACGCTAGCTTGCTACTTATTAATGTGCATTTGATTAATTTTGAATGGGGGATTTCTGCTTATCAAACTCAGTTAGAGCAGCTCTTTTCTTTTGTGGA